>DASSXK010000511.1:0-14659 GCA_035703945.1 Ktedonobacteraceae bacterium
TGGCGCTATCAGCTCTGAACAGACCTTTTCTACAGAATAGATTGCCAGCATTGAAGAGGTCAACATCTGAGCCGTTTGTTCATCAAGCTCCTTGAATGCCGTGAGCAAACGATTCTGGACCGCGAGCATATTATGAATCGAGGGATAATTGCTTTGCTGCTTTCGAGAAGAGGAGGGGGATAGAAATGAAGATGTGTATTTCTGATCTTTGTTCTCATCGGGCACTTCTAGTTCTATCGGTGGATTGGTTGGCAGGGCGACCTGGAAATCGCTCAGAACCCCTTCCTTTGAAAGAAGCTGCTGGAGATGCTGCTGCTCTTCATTTAAATGATAAAAGAGGGCGATGGCCTGACTTATCGACATTCCGCTCTGGATGCGCTCTTTGAGCCAGCGAATCAGGGCAATATCTCTTTCGGAGTAAAGGCGATACGTATTATTAGCTCGCTCAGGCGAAAGAATCGAGTAACGCCGCTCCCAGGCTCGTAATGTTGGTGCCGGTATCCCTGTTTCTTGCACTACTGCTTTGGTGTTAAAGACTGGCGTATCTGAATATTGTTCAAAGTCAGGCCACTCAATCTGCCCTTCATGTGCCATCATACAAGCCCTCCTGAGGTATAGATTGTATCACTTACCGGCCCTTCAATTTGCTACCCAGGCTTGCCGAAGTTGCCAGAAAAATCTTCCTTTTGCTGGCCCCGACAGCTTAAAATACTTGCCTATTTTGAAAAACTATATAAAAAATAACTGTAACATACTCTCCACAACTTGTCTATAGTTTGTATAACCTTTGTGCGACAGAAATGCTCATATCTCACTGTACTGCGACTATGGATGTATAGTTGGGCCGCGCCTATTTTCGCTTGACAACCAGGTCAGGGGTTTGTTATGATGGACTGCGGACTTCGTGTGACCATCTGTAAAGATTGCCCGACACGATTACTCCACAAGAAAAGGCTTATAGCCATAGAAACCGACTTCCCGCAACTCACATCATTGATGCGCCTCTGCTTTTCTCTGCTGTACTCATCAAGACGTAGAGCGAACAGAAAACGGACCATATCAGTTTTGCCACGCGCAGTATTAGATAGGTTCAGCGTCACTCACAGGTGCTATATCCTTGTGTAGAATAGATGGTTCTGGAGACAGGGCCGATTATCTGGACATTGTAGCAACTCAGGGCCGGGCGTTCAGTCTGCAAGACGACTGCTCTGCCAGCTCTTCTGTTGAGGAGAATGGTGCCGAAGGCCACCACCCACGCCTTCCACCGCTCTTTCCAGGGTAGACACGCGGGGATCGGAAGGAGAACAGAAAAAACATGTTTGCAGTAATTAAAAGTGGTGGACGGCAGTACAAGGTCTCCGTTGGTGAGATCCTGGAAGTGAACTCACTTCCCGTTGAAGAGGGCGAAGAGGTCCGTCTGGAAGAGATCCTGCTGATCTCTGATGCAGATCGCACCCTGGTTGGCACACCTTTCGTTGCAAATGCCGCTGTTGTAGCAACTGCTACCCGGCACGGTCGCGGAGAGAAAGTTGTCATCTTCAAGTACAAGTCCAAGAAACGTATTCGTCATCGCCGGGGCCATCGCCAGGAAGTAACCTACCTGACGATTGAGGATATTCTGGCTGATGGCAAGAGCCTGGTAACAGGCGAGAAGCCTTCCGCTCGTGCTAAGAAGTCCGAGTCAACCCCGAAAGCAGAGAAGAAGACTTCTGCTTCAAAGGCCGCTGCGACGACAGAGTCAACCGCGACTGAGGAAGCTAACGAAAAGAAGACCCGCCGCCGTCGCACTACGAAGGCTGCTGAAGAAACACAGGATTAAGCAGAGGTATAAATCATGGCACATAAAAAAGGAATGGGTAGCTCGCGCAATGGTCGCGATAGCAAACCTAAGATGCTTGGTGTCAAACGTTTTGATGGCCAGCTTGTCAGTGCGGGCAGCATTATTGTTCGCCAGCGTGGCACCAAGATTGCCCCAGGCGTCAATGTCGGTGTTGGCCGTGACCACACCCTCTTTGCTCTGACAGATGGTTATGTGAAATTTGGTCATGTGAACCGTGCCAAGAAGAACGTCGGGATTTTCGATGAGTTCCCCGGTCGTCCTTCTGTTACGTCCCTGATCGAAGAGGCTGTGGCTGGCATTCTCGCCGATGGCGAGGCCCAGGCCTAGTTCTCCACATCTGACACAAAAGTAAACGCGGAGCGGAAAAGCTGAAATAATGCTTTCCCGCTCCGTTTTTTTATGCCTTGCAAAGCCCCGTGATATGGTTGAGAAAACTCAACTCTTAGCAGGAGGCCCGGAATAGGTTATACTGATTATGTGCAATTCCTGCTTATTTTATAACTTGAAGCGCTGGCCGCTTGAAAGGATAGACTATGCGAGCAATCATTAGCGTGGCAAACCGTGAAGGTTTGATTGAATTGGGCAATGAACTGCGAGAGCAGGGTGTGGATATTTACTCGACAAGTGGTACATATGCAGCTTTGCAAAAGGCTGAGATTGAGGCCGAATCGGTTGGCAAGCTTACAAATTTCCCTGAAATTCTGGGGGGACGTGTCAAGACCTTGCATCCGGCTATTATGGGTGGTATTTTAGGCCGTCGCGATGACCCTGACCATCTGAAACAGATGGAAGAGCATCAGATCCCCTCTATCGATGTTGTGGTGGTAAATCTTTACCCGTTCGCGGAGACGATTGCCAGACCCGAAACGACCCTCGAAGAGGCTCAGGAGCAGATCGACATTGGCGGTGTGACATTGATTCGCGCGGCAGCCAAGAATTTTCAGCAGGTGGTGGTGTTGGTTCGTCCCCAGGATTATCTGCCTGTGATGCAGGAGTGGCGCGAAACGGGCGAAGTGAGTTTCGAGACCCGCCGCCGTCTCGCCGCGACAGCCTTCCAGCATACAGCCAGTTATGATACGACGATTGCTGAATACTTCCGTGGTGCGGCCTCAGAACATTTTCCCGAAGAACTTACCTTGCCGCTCAGGCGTGTCCAGACCTTGCGTTATGGCGAAAATCCGCATCAGAGCGCGAGCTTCTATCGCTGGCCAGAAATCGCGCCTGATGTTGCCAGTTCAACCGTTGCCGGGGCCGAGGTCTTACATGGTAAGGAACTCTCCTTTAATAATCTGCTTGACCTGGATGCAGCCCTGGGTGCGGTCGCCAGCTTTACTGCTCCCTCAATCGTAATTATTAAGCATACCAACCCTTGCGGTTTGGCCTGCTCTGATACGCTTGCTGAAGCCTACACCAGGGCGCATGCCGGTGATCCTGTGTCAGCCTATGGCGGAATCGTGGGTTCCAACCGGACGATTGATGAAGCCACAGCCCAAAAAATCAGCCAGTTGTTCTACGAGGCGATTATTGCGCCTGAGTTCTCTCCCGAGGCCCTGGCAATTCTGCGCCAGAAGAAAAACCTGCGCTTACTCGCGACTCATAGTCCGATTGGTCCTAAGCAGAGCTCGACTCAAACCCTCAAAAACGGACGGATGGATATTCGCAGTGTCAGTGGCGGCCTGCTTTTGCAAACCCCTGACTTTATCAATGAGCAGGATATGGCCTTTACTGCCGTAACTGAGCGTGAACCCACATTGGAGGAAGTTACCGATCTGATGTTTGCCTGGAAGGCGGTTCGCCATGTGAAGTCCAACGCGATTGTGCTGGCTCACAAGCTGGCCCTGGTCGGAGTTGGCGCGGGTCAGATGAACCGTGTGACAAGTGTGCAAATCGCGGTGAAGAAGTCTTCCGATCGGGTACGAGGCTCGGTGCTTGCCTCCGATGCCTACTTCCCCTTTGCCGATGGTGTTGAGACCGCCGCTCAGGCGGGTGTGACAGCGATCATTCAACCGGGAGGATCGATTCGCGACGAGGAGACAATCCGCGCCGCCAATCACTACGCGGTAGCCATGATCTTTACCGGCAAACGCCATTTCCGCCACTAAATAAAATGAGGTAATAGGGGTTGCAAGGGGCTTCGCTCATTGCCTGGGTCAAGGGACGTGCCCTGAGTATCCCGCCCCGCCGTCGCAACAGGGGTTGGAAGGGGCGAAGCCCATTGACTGGGGCGCGGGGCTGTGCCCCGCCTCTTCTCCCCTCTCGCTGCCGCAGGCGGCAGTTAAAAGGGTAAAAAGAAAAGGCAAACAACCCGATGTGTTTGCCTTTTTATTTCTGCGGGCTTATGCGATTTCATCTGAAAAGAAATGAACCCAGAGAACACAGACGGCCAGACCAATGATCAGGGCGAAGAAGCCCACTGCACCGGCCGCTTCGTTGGCTGGATCTTTGAATGGGTAGAAAATGATCATCGAAAGCCAGGTGATCGTCAGAATTGCGGTCAGGCTAAGCTTTGTCGTCCCAGGGCTGGATGCATAGAATATATGATAGCCAATAATGATCAGCAAGCCTACAATTATGCAAAATAGCTTGAAGCTCATTACGAGTCCTGCGCCGAAATCAATGACCAGGGTTGGTGAAATATAGAGAAAGCATAAAACCCACAGGATTCCCAGGACGATACCGCCCAGGACTTTTCCTAGTTGTACTGAACTTGTACCATTCACGATACTGTGTTCCTTTCAAGGGAAAACGGAGAGGTAGTAAGAAACACCACTACCTCAATGTGTACGTACATGCCATCCTATTGTAGTCCTAATGCGCAAATAAATCAACCGTCAGACTCTTTGGCTGGTTGTTACAAATTAGTGATATTCTCGGAGAAAGCCTTGGGTAAAGATGTCACTCTATTAAACAAGGTTGTGATATTGAATCCTCCGGCGTAAGAATGAATAAAATACCTTGATGAATACAAGTGTGATTTGTCGTCTCTATCTGGAGATGATATGCTACGGGAGACGCTTACTCCCGTATGGGCTTTATTGCTTCTACACAGGTGAGAGCCTGCGTGTAATGTATGTTGAGGTGCGCTTATGCAATATATTACCAGTGTTGGCGAGATCCTGATCGACTTTATCCCCACCAGACCCCTACAGCTTGGGGAGCCCTGTTATACTCCCTTCCCCGGCGGTGCTCCTGCCAATGTCGCGGTCGCGATTGCTCGCCTGGATGGTCCCGCTCGTTTTATTGGCAAAGTTTCCACCGATACCCTGGGGGAGCTTTTGAGCCAAACCCTGCAAACCGAGAAGGTCGATACCCGTTTTATGTTGACGACCTCGGCTCCTACGGCCATGACGATAGTTTCTCTAAAAGAGGATGGGCAGCGTTCCTTTACCTTTTTCCGCACTGGCACCGCCGATATGTTGTTGGATGTCAGGGAAGTCGAAGCAATGGATTGGAGCGAGACCGCCATCTGCCATGTTGGCAGCGTCCTGCTTTCATCTGACCCCTCACGAAGTGCCACAATCGCGGCAATTGAGCAAGCCCAGGCCAGAGGAGCGGTCATCTCGTTCGACATCAACTTTCGTCCCGCCCTCTGGGAGTCCGTCGGAGAGTTTCGTTCACTGCTCACCAAAGTTATCCCTCAGGTCAATGTCCTGAAGTTGAGTAGTGAAGAGGCTGGCTATGTAGATTCCCCAACCCAGGCCTTTGATGAGCGCCTGGATCGAGAAGGCCTGCGCAACCTGGGATTGAGCCTGCTGACACAAGGACCCTCATTGGTTGTTATCACGATGGATGCCGATGGAGCACTGCTGCTGACACGAGAGCATCAGGTCCATGTTTCAGCCGATGCGATCAAACCAATCGACACGACCGGGGCTGGCGATGCTTTTATGGGATCTTTGCTGACAGGTCTTTTGCAACTCGGCTATACAGAACCAGCCAAACTCTCACTCCTGACGGAAGATGAGCTGCGCCGCCTGGGAGGCTTTGCCAACCGGGTCGCGGGCCTGAGTTGTACCCGCCCCGGTGGTATCGCCTCCCTACCGTTCGCCCATGAAATCGAGCCCCTCTGAAAGAGTATTTAAACAAAAAGCTGATTTCGAAAGAAAGTCTGAGTCGGAATTAGCTTTTTGCCAGCATCGTCTGTTGTCGTTGATAGGCAAGCGCAAAACGTGCCGCCTGACGAGCGTTGTTGAGCAGCAGGGCTTTATTGGCCTCAATGCTTTCGCCGCCAGTCAGCTCAGCGACCTTGCGCAGCAGGAACGGTGTTGTAGCCGCACCTTGAATCCCTTTAACGGCCGCTTCATGTATGGCCTCGCCGGTGGCTGTCTCGATCTGATCATAATCGAGGGCATAAGCGCTTTCGATTGGGCAGGCCACCACCAGTCCGCCCAGCCCACAGGTCCAATGAGCATGTGCAATCGCGGCCACCGTTTCTGACTTATCGGCACGCAGGGCCAGTGGTAGGCCACTATCCTGCACAAAAAAGGCTGGTAGATGGTCTGTTTGCCAGCCAATCACGGGAACGCCCTGAGTTTCCAGGTATTCCAGTGTCAGGGGCAGATCCAGGATAGATTTCGCGCCCGCGCAGATAACCATCACCGGCGTGCGACCAAGCTCGGTCAGGTCGGCCGAAATATCCATTGTAGTGGGAGCGCCGCGATGGACCCCACCGATTCCGCCGGTGGAGAAGAAACGCAGACCCGCCAGGTGAGCGCAAAGCATCGTACCTGAAACAGTCGTTGCGCCCAGTGCCTTGCTTGCAAGCGTGGCCGCAAGATCGCGTCGGCTAACCTTGCGTACAGACCTGGCCGTTGCCAGTTCGTGAATCTCTGACTTAGATAGACCAACCACGATTTTACCGTCGCGTAGTCCAATTGTCGCGGGAATCGCTCCCTCGGACCGAATCATCTTTTCCAGGGCCGAAGCGATCTCCAGATTTGTCGGATAAGGCAGCCCGTGGGCGATAACCGTTGATTCAAGCGCGACCACCGGCTGGCCCTCAGTAAGAGCCGTCTGAATTTCGGGGGCAGTGATAAGATAAGAAGAGAGATCTGACATGTGTTTTCCCTGCCTTGTCTCTTAATATTCTGCGGTTGCTCTGCAAACGGCTTTTAGCAGCAACCACCTTGCTCTAACATCCTTTCTTTCGATATTACAATGTATTTGTAATATTTGATAGTAGCCGAGCACAACCTGCCCAGCGCAAAGTAAGGCAGCAATGGCAAAAGTGGGATGCAAGGGGGCGCAACCACTTGCCTGGGGCTTGGGACTGGACCCCAACCATCTCTCTTTCTTCCCCCGCCGAAGGCGGAAAACAGTAATCAGAGGCAGCAAGTAATCAGGGCAAAAGCGGGGATGCAAGGGGCGCAGCCCCTTGTCTGGGGATTGGGGCTGTGCCCCTTGCATCCCCCCCATTCCCCCGCCGAAGGCGGGAAACAGTCACAGAAAAGTTGAAAGCAAACCAGCAGAGTTGGCTCTGCAAGCCGATCCAGGCCTCTAGCCACCACGGCAGTATAACTCATGTAAAAAATGATTAAATTGTCTTGGAATTAGTCCTATAACATTTGCGTGTGGATGCATCCGCATGATATAGTAACTGATGGGCCAGATAGCCTATATGTGTAACAAAAAATATAAAAATATGCTATTGCAGAAGCTCGACTACCCTGAGGAGTAAGTGAGATCGCTATCCCATTGCTCTATTAAAGGCTCACGCTTCTGGTAAACTTGCTGGTAACACAACGAGGAAGAATTATCCTCACGTAACACTGTTCGGGTCATGCAAATAGGAATGTCGTTAGTGGAAGTAGGGTTGTTTGTAGACACATAGATGGAATACTGTCTATTTGTTCGAGAGAAATTTAGGAGAAAGAACTATGAAATTACGTAATATTCTCACTCCGGTGGTGGTTGCCGGTGGGGTTCTCGGTACGATGGCAGTTTTAAATAAGCTGACCGAGACGCAGGCAGGTGAGCTTAATACAGTATTACTTGGGGAAGAGCGCCGCTACCCCTGGAAGTACGGCGATGTATTTTATGAAGTAAAGGGAGAGCGTGAAGCGAAGCCACTGGTCCTTGTACACGGCTTCGGTCCCGGTGCTTCCTCATATGAGTGGCGCAAAAATATCGATATCCTGGCTGCTCAGTATCGCGTATATGTTCTGGATCTACTTGGCTTTGGCCTTTCGGATCGTCCCGCCATCGATTATACAGCGGAAACCTTTTCGGATCTGATCGGTGATTTCGTAAAGGAAGTCATTGGCAAGCCCGCGACAGTCGTGGCTCATGGCCTGACCTCCGCTTACGTTGTTGCCGAAGCCTATCGCCGCCCCAAATACTTTGAGCGCCTCGTCCTTGTTTCTCCCCCAATCAGCATCCTCGAAGATAAAGCGCCAGGATTTGTTGGCACCGCTCTCAAAACAGCTCTGCGTCTGCCTTTGATTGGTGAATTCATATATAATCGCCTGACGACGCGTGGTGCGATCCGCAGCTACTTCGATGAGCAGGGCTTCCACAATCCTGGCCTGATCACCGATGAGTTGGTGGAATATGTCTATACGAGTGCTCATCAGCCGAATGCCCGTTACGCGGCTGGTGGTTTCCTTGGGAACGCCCTGAGCATGAATGTTGAGGAGCCCCTGGCTCGCTTACAGGTCCCTGTTCTGGTCGTGATTGGCCGCGAAGGCAATCTGACCCCGGCCGAGGCCTCGGATGCCTTCAAACGTGCCAACTCTAAGGTTGAGGTGCGGATTCTGGATCGCTGCAACACCCAGCCCCAAGACGAGCAGGCAACTCTGTTTAATAGCATGTTGAAAGAACTGGTCGGAGCAAACATCAAGTAACCCGGCTGACTTGCCTGAAGAGTCTTATAAAGGAGAGGGTTGATGGCGTAGATGCATCAACCCTCTCCCTTTTATGTTGTGTCTGAAACATATTACGGTGTTGTAAATGGAGCTAGCGCAGATTGCCCAGTAGAGCGCGGGCAATCACGACCCTCTGGATCTGATTGGTTCCCTCGAAAATCTGAGCGACCTTTACATCGCGCATATAGCGTTCGACCGGGTAGTCTCGCACGTAACCAGCCCCGCCAAGCACCTGGACCGCATTTGTGGTGATTTCCATCGCCGCATCGGTAGCGAAACACTTGGCCATTGAGGCATATACGCTCGCTGGTTGACCTTCGTCAAGCTTGTAAGCCGCTTCCTGGACCAGCAAACGGGAGGCTTCAACCTTCATTGCCATGTCCGCCAGCATAAACTGTATCCCCTGAAAGACCCCGATTGGATGATCGAACTGTTGACGCTCGGTTGCATACTTGCAGGCCGTCTCAAATGCAGCCTGGGCCACGCCCGTTGCGACCGCTCCGATATTGATCCGTCCTCCATCCAGCGAGTTGAGGGCGATCTTGAAGCCCTGACCCTCTTCTCCCAGCCGCTGTGAGGCCGGGATGCGACAATCATCGAAAATCAACTCGCGTGTCGGCGAGGAATGGAGTCCCATTTTGCGTTCAGTCTTGCCGAAGCTAAAGCCGGGAGTGCCTTTTTCCACCACAAAGCAGCTCACACCTTTAGATCCCTTGATCTGGTCTGTGCGGGCCATCAGCAGATAAATATCGGCCTCGCCGCCATTTGTGACCCACAGCTTGGTGCCGTTCAAGATATAGTCATCCCCATCACGGCGACCGCTGCACTGAAGACTGGCTGCATCTGAGCCCGCCCCCGCCTCACTCAGCGAAAATGCTCCCAGCAGTTCGCCCGAAGCCAGGCCACCAACCCAGCGTGCCCGCTGCTCCGGATTACTAAATTTAGCAATCGAACCTGTAACCATGTTATGCACGGATAGCCCGACCGCCGTTGCCATATCGCCCTTCGCCAACTCCTCGTAGACAAGCGTCCCCGTCAAACGTGAAAGACCGCTTCCGCCGTCCTCTTCGGGCGTTGTCATCCCTGTCAGACCCAGCTCGCCCATCTTTTGATAGATCTGGCGTGGAAAATAATTATTTTCATCCCACATTTCCGCGTGTGGAAGTATTTCCTGTTGGGTAAAGCGACGAACCATGTCGCGGATCTCTGATTGCTCAGCATCGAGTTCAAATCTCATCTGGAAAACTCCTCTTATGATGTTGCAGACCACACTGCCTCTATAGTGGTAGCATATCACCGTAGAGATTGCAAGTTTTATCAAGCTTGATTCTTATAGATATAAGATGTATCTTAATCTATACGTACTAAAATAATCTCATCACACAAATAAGGATTTGTATGAAAATAGCAAATATCTATCGTCTCGAAGATCAACAGTAGCGTATGATTCATCGCCACTCCGGATCTCCAACAGAAGAAAAGTAATTACGATTTCTAGGCCAGTAAAATGCTTATCTAGATAGCAAGGAGTGCACATGACAGAAGACGTGTTTGGGATAGATATTCCGCATAATCCTATACTCCTCGATTGGAGCGAAGTCGTTCGTGATCCTGCATTTTGGTCATATCGCTATGACGGTCTTCCAGGTACTTCAGATGAACAAGATGAGGCATGTTTCTTACGGATAATGGGATATGAAGAAGATCCTGATCTCGATGAAGAAGATTCTGATCTCGATGAAGAAGATTTTAACGACTTGCCTGAAGATGATGCTGACCTCGTGGAGGATGTGCCAGAACGAGTAGAAGGTAGTATGTTGGATATTCCTTTTCCAGAGGGCTTTACCTGGAGGATCGCGTTTTATCCCGGCGGAATAGGCCATACAATCCTTCATCCCGAGATCTATCCAGGTGGGGTTACACTTGCCAACGAAAGCGGGAGTTCGTTTTTACCTGGATTACGCTGGCCAGAATTGCTTAAGATAGCCAGATGTCTGAAATCAAATTGGCATGGAACGTTCGATATTCACGCGATTATCCCCCTTCTCTTCCCGGTTGTACAATATGTGACGTTCGATGAAGTTGAGGAAGCAGGTCAGATGCTTTTGACTGCGTTGCAAGCACTAAAGCTAATTGACGCTCCATCATTGGGACCGTGGTTGGATCAGATGATTAAGGTTTATGATCATGGGGAATCCTTCATATATGATCCTGCATCAGGATGGCAGCCGGAACCAGGAGGCGAAAAAGGAGTAGCCGCGTTGTGGGTCTATTCAACTGATCAAGGTTGGCATACCCCGGCTATTCGTGGTTATCGTCAATATAACTCAGATCGATTCGCGGCCTTTTTTGCCATGCTTGATCGCTGTTCTCCTTCGGCATTGTAAATGATACAACAGCCAGGTTGCTGACTCTTACGCAATCTAAATGTCAGTTTGAGCATGGTCCACTTACTTCGTTTGCTTAAGTGTTTGCTGGATACGTTGAATGTTGGAGTCTAACTCGTTCCGAAACTGTTGGAGGGAGGCCAGCTTCTCATCGGTCTCCTTTAGATGACTTTGCAATAGCTCCAAAACTTTTTGTTTGCCCTGCCGGCGGGCCGGAGGATCGGCGAAATAGAAATCAATCACGCTGCTGATTTCTTCCAGTGTCAGACCAAGGCCCTTCAATGCGTCAATCTTACGCATACGAGCCAGCTCCGCCTCGCCATAGTAGCGGAAGCCGTTGCCTTCGCGCTGGCTGGGACCCAGAAGTCTGAGGTCCTCGTAATAACGAATTGTGCGTGTCGTAACTCCGGCTTTTTCGGCCAGCTCGCCAATCCGCATTTTTTCGGATGTCATGCTTGTTACACTCTGGCTATTGCTATTTGGACGCTTCGAGGTTGAAATATAGCGTAACCAATCGTTATTGTCAAGTTTTTTATATTCCCGCTTTTAAAAACTTGCCCATCACGTTATTTAACACCACATCTTTGTATTTAATAGTATGGATTTACTGCGATCTTCCACTTTTGCTTCCACTTCTGCCGTGTTCAAAAAGAATGAAAAATTGTATGATTGTTGTAATGGGAAACCTGACAGATTACTAGCTTTACCGGCCGTGGGCCGGAAAGGGGGTTACAATGTGTGGTCGTTTTACATTAACCTTAAATATGGAGAAGATTGCGCAAGCCTTCGGAGTTGAGCCCACGCTAGATAGCTCCCCGCGCTACAATATCGCCCCGACCCAGGAGGTCATGACCGTTCTCCACGAAAAAGAAGCCCAACCTGCCCACCTCGAATGGCTGCGTTGGGGTCTGATCCCAGGTTGGGCCAAAGAGGAAAGCATCGGCTCGCGTATGATCAACGCTCGTGCCGAAACTCTGGCGGAGAAGCCAAGTTTTAAGCGTTTGCTTCACTCCCGTCGCTGCCTGATTGTCGCGGACGGCTTCTACGAATGGAAGAAAGCCGCCAAAGGCAAAACCCCGATCTATATCACAATGAAAGATCACGAACCATTTGGTTTTGCCGGTCTGTGGGATCTCTGGAAGGCTCCAGATGGTCGTCAGCTTCGCACCTGCACGATTATAACGACCGAGCCGAATAGTCTAATGGCCGAAATTCACAACCGTATGCCGGTCATCCTGGCGCGTGAGGCGCGAGATCTCTGGTTGGACCCCGAAATGAAAGACGAGCAGGCTCTTACATCCATCCTGCGTCCCTATCCCGCAGAACACCTTACTGCTCGCGAAGTCTCTAAACTGGTAAACAGCCCCACCATCGACAGTGCCGAACTTATAGCGTAACGATTTGCTCCCACTTTGTCCTGCTGATTGGTCACACAATCTGGAGCATAAATGCCGGGCATTTTAGCCTCTTACCATGACAAGACACTTCGTAATGGCGCTTTCGTGCCGACGAAGCGCTTTCCAAGCAGCCAGCGCTGGAAAGCTTCAGCCTGAATCGTTTCTCTCAACGTTCCTGCTGGCTTCTCAAGCGCGTTCAGTTGGCGAAGTGCCTCGCTAACCGTTGTACTTCTACTTCAACCCAAAGGAATCACATGTCTTCACTGAAACAAGGCGTCATCAAACGTGCGGGACTCGACGACATCGAATTACGCGAGATCCAGCACCTTGCAGCTCTCTGCAATAAGCGAGATTGCACCGATCTCAAGCTCAACTGGAACATTCTGCGAAGCCGCCCCAAAGACCAGATCAACGACTTCCTCTTCTACTACGATGGCTACCTCGTCGGTTTCCTGGCCCTGTTCGCTTTCAACCAGCAGGAGGGCGAAATCAGCGGAATGGTTCACCCCGCACATCGTGGACGTAACATCTTCAAAATGCTGCTCAAAGCCGCCAGCGAGGAGGCGCGCGACCGTGGTCTTCCCTCGCTGCTGCTGATTGTCGAACAGGCCTCATACAACGGTCAAGAGGTCGTTCATCGACTGCCAGTTACTCACGATCACAGCGAATACAAAATGGTGCTGGAGCAGCCTCGTCTCCCTGAAACCTTTAATGAACGTTTGCTCTTTCGCCCCTCTACCGTCGAAGATATTCCCGTTATGGCGCAGATTACCGCCCAGGCATTTGAGATACCCGATGAAGGTGAGGTCAACTGGTATACCGCAGAAAGTTTCTCGCAGTCAAATCGCCTGTACTTCGTGGGCGAAGTCGATGGCGTTGTGGTTGGCAAAGTAGATGTTAACCTTTCCGAAGATGCTGGTTTCATCCTCGGTTTGGCCGTCCGATCAGAGCACCAGGGGCTAGGTTATGGTCGCCAGATTCTGGCTCGTACCGTACAGGAGATCTACCGCACCGGACGTCAAAACATCTCGCTCGAAGTTAGCACGGTCAATAAGCAGGCGCTCTCGCTTTACCAATCCTGCGGCTTCAAAGAAACTGGCAGTTACGATTACTACCGCTTACCCCTCGACAGTTGAGAGATAAGAAGCTGTGTGTAAAGGTTTGAAAAACCAATATCCTCGATCTATTGACCATGCTGAAAATCAAGGTGAATATCACTTTACGCACAGCTTCTACAATACCGCAAAAGGCCTTACTTCAAGCAAAGCTTTGCCAGTTGTAAAAGTGTGAAGTGTGCTCTCAGAAGGGGTGAAGATGGCTCCTTGTTTAAAAAATTGCCCTGGACCTGTTATAATAGCTGATGGAACGAAGCATTTCTATTGCAAGGAGCTTACTTTACATGGCAATTTCCCATCACTCTACCCTGGTAGATCATCTTCTGCCAGCATCAAACTCGCGGAGCACGAGTCTCTGGCGGGATGGTGCGTTGGTCATCGGTTTTAGTCTGTTTATGGGGCTGTGTGCACAGTTCTCTTTCCATATTCCAGCCTTGACACCGGTGCCGATCACCCTGCAAACCCTGGGCGTCCTGTTAACAGGCGCGGCTCTGGGCAGTAAACGTGGGGCACTGGCGTTGCTGGCTTATCTGGCAGAGGGCGCACTTGGCCTGCCGTTTTTCGCTGGTGGTACCGGCGGCTTCATTCAGTTGATTGGGTTTACTGGAGGCTATCTCTGGTCCTATCCGATCGCGGCTTTCGTGACCGGCTGGCTATGTGAGCGTGGTCTGGATCGTAGTGTATTGACGTCGGCTCTGGCAATGTTACCCGGCTCGTTGATTATTTATGCGTTGGGTGTGACCTGGCTGGCCTTCTGGCTGCCCGGTGGACCGCTGATCTCGATGAAGCTGGCCTTCATTGAGGGTATGCTGCCATTCCTGATCGGCGATACTCTGAAACTGATCGTCGCGGCCCTCCTGCTTCCAACTGCCTGGGGTATACTCAGACTTGGAAAGCATGCTAGATAGCGATCCCAGAGCGAAAGTTTAGATAGACATAAAAAGATCCAGGTTTGAATTACTATAACCTGGATCTTTTTAGATCGTGTAGATCAAATTGTTTGGTGTTACTCAGTTGAATGCTTCGTCCATTCGTTCTCAATCGTTCAAACGACCAG
>DASSXK010000500.1:0-10897 GCA_035703945.1 Ktedonobacteraceae bacterium
CCAGCGATGGTCTTTTTGCCAGCGCCCCCACCTTTGACACGATAGGCTTCTTCCTGCAAGACGCAACGGGGCTGGAGACAGTTGCCGCACTCCTCTGCAATAACTGGCAAGCTGTAATGCCGGATGCCAGGAAAAGCAAGCCTGTACTTGGAGTACCCGATGGTCCTTATCTTGCCAAAGCCACGCCCGAAGGAAGAGCAGCCTTCGAAAGCCAGGTAGCAGGACTCAACCAGGCTGGTTACGAGGTACGAAGGGTAGAGGCGCTATCTGACATCGAGGAGATAGTGCAGAGGAACAAACTGATTCACTCCGCCGAAATGGCGCAGTTCCACGCGGATTGGTTTGCCAGGTACGAGGTTCGCTATCGTCCGCGTACCGCGCAACTTATCCGCGATGGACAGGGTGTCAAAACCGGCGATCTTATAGCGGCACGAGCAGAATGTCAGCAGTTACGCCAGAAGATAGAAGCTGAGATGACGGGCAATGGTATCGACCTCTGGATCAGTCCCTCGACACCTGGGCCAGCACCCGAAGGTATCACGACAACAGGCGACCCGATTATGAATCTCCCCTGGACCCAGGCAGGTCTACCCGCCGTAAACATTCCTGCCGGATACGCTCAGAATGGTCTACCGCTGGGTTTGCAGCTTGTTGGCACATTTCGAGGCGATGAGCAGCTTGTTGCCTGGGTACCTCCGATAGCGGATATATTCTCGGGAAGTTATTCGAGGGCTTTGATATAGCGATTCGCGGAGCGCTGAACGGCGGCGCTGGCATCCTCGCTGACGACACGCTCAAACCAGGCCGCGTAGAGGCGCTCGAAAGGATAGGGAGCGATTGTGTCGCGAATACGACGAATCTCGCGGGCCGGAAGCGGAATGAGATTTGGATACGAATACATAAAACTTACCCAGGAACGGTCTGAGACGACGGTAATAATATCCCCCGCCAGCAGCACACCTTTGCCTTGCGCGCCCGCAGGCCAGTGTAAGACAGTACCGCCCTGGAAGTGGCCGCCCAGGCGAATCAAAGTCAGATCACCCGGCAAAGGAAGGGTCTCCCCTGACCAGAAGTGGATGCTTTTATCCGGTCGCATTACCCACTGGCGATCGGCCTCATGCAGGTAGATAGGGGCGTTGAAGCGGTTAGACCATTCAACCATTGAACTATAGTAATGCGGATGTGAGATCGCAATAGCCGAGATCCCACCCAACTGCTCAACGGCCTGGGCCGTTTCTTCATCCAGGAAGCTGATGCAATCCCAGAGTACATTTCCCTGCTCGGTCTGGACCAGCAGAGCGCGCTGCCCAATCGCGAAAGATGGCGTCGTGCCAATTCCCGTCAGATGCGGCTCTTCCTGCTGAATGAGCGCACGGTGTCCATCCTGTTGCAATTTACTTAAGGTCGTCCATTGTTGTCCATTCTGACCGACATATTGGCGCCGATCCAGGCAGATCGGGCAGCCATCCGGCGGTTGCGTGCTCTCCGTGAATTGGCTTCCACAGGTAACACAGATCCAATGCTCCATATCTCAAAGCTCCTCTCGAATACATATCTTCTATTGTTTACAAATATAGCGGCATAGAGCGCAAGGCACTCTCGATAACAGGCCACATCGCCTTCTATTATAGACCCGATTCCAAGCTAACGCACTGGACGTAGGAAGGGATGTTGCATAGCACAAAGTACGAAGCTCCAGGGCATAAGATATAATTGAGAAAGAATTTTTGGATAAAGCTTATTTTCAACGTATTTCATGCAACAATCGTGAAGCTTATTTCAGGCCTTAAGGTAGCAAAGGAGTTTCCCCATGTCTAAATTTGATGAACTTGCCACGCTTTTGCAGGAGCTTGTGGCAATCAATTCGGTGAATCCTTCCCTGGTTCCAGGTGCCGAGGGAGAGGAAGCCCTGGCCAGGTTTATCGCAGACTGGCTCAGGGCGCGGGGACTCGAAGTCTATCTGGAAGACACGATTCTGGCAGGACGCCCAAACGTGGTAGCGATTGCACGTGGCTCTGGCGGCGGCCGCTCGCTCTTGCTCAATGCACACATGGACACGGTTGGCATGGAAGGGATGGAGCATCCAGGCGAGTCACGTATTCACGCTGGCAAGCTCTATGGACGAGGGGCGCTCGATACAAAAGGTGGATTGGCGGCCTTTATGCTGGCAGCAGTCGATGCTCAGCGGCGGCCACTGCGTGGAGATGTGATTCTGGCAGCCGTCGCCGATGAAGAATATGCCAGCCGAGGAACAGAAGGCCTGGTGAGTCGCTGGCCCGCCGACGCGGCGATTGTGACCGAGCCAACCGGCCTTTGTCTGACCACAACCCATAAAGGCTTCGTCTGGTTCGAGATCGAAACGCAGGGCTTCGCAGCGCATGGCTCGGAAGCAGAAATCGGGATTGATGCGATTGCGAAAATGGGAAAAGTGCTGGTCGCACTCGACCGGCTTGCAACGCAACTTGCCGAGTCACAGCCACACCCACTGCTGGGAACAGGAAGCATCCATGCCTCGCTGATTCAAGGAGGTCAGGAACTTTCGAGTTATCCGGCACGCTGCCTCCTGAGCATTGAAAGGCGGACCATTCCCGGCGAGAGCGTTAGCTCAGTCAGGGATGAACTACAACGGATTCTTAAAACAATTCGGGTGCAGGACTCCTCATTTCAGGCGACACTGCGGACAACCTTTGTACGCGAACCCCTGGAAGGTTCGCCAGACTCCCCCATTGTAAAAACCCTTCATCGCAACGTTCAGAAAGTGCTTGGACATGAACCCAAATATACCGGCTCCAGTGGCTGGATGGATGCTGCCCTGCTGGCGGCGGCTGGTATTCCAACGGTCGTATTTGGACCCGATGGAGAAGGACTGCATGGAGCAGTCGAGTGGGTTGACCTGGAATCGGTTCAATACTGCTATGAAAGCGTGCTGGCGACCGTGGAGGATTTTTGTGACTAAACAATCTGGAGAAGTTTTCTACAATCCTCAGCATATTTCAGGTATGCAGTCAGGCCCTATCAATCAGCGGATCGCGGCCTTTCATCGTCGTCTCCCTGGCTACAATCCGACGCCGCTGCTGGAAGTGCCAGCGCTGGCAAGCGAACTCCAGCTTGGCAAGGTCTGGGTAAAAGATGAGTCACAGAGGTTTGGGCTACCGTCCTTCAAATTTCTGGGGGCCTCGTGGGCAAGCTACCAGGCACTGGAAGCACGAAATGGGCAACCATTTCAGCCCTGGCAGACGATAGAAGAGCTTCACAGACAGCTTGCTCATCTCTTACCGCTGCGACTCAGTGCCGCAACAGAGGGTAATCATGGACGGGCGGTGGCCCATTTCGCGGCCATGTTGGGGCTGAACGCGAGGATTTATATTCCCAGAAATGTCTCAGCAACCAGGATCGAAGAGATCAAGCAAGAGGGAGCCGAGATTATTCATGTCGATGGATCATATGATCAAGCCGTCTCCCAATCTGCGGCAGAAGTTGATGAGCGAACACTCCTGATCTCAGATACCTCCTGGGCGGGTTATGAAGTTGTTCCGGGCTGGGTCATTGATGGCTACCAGACAATGTTTCAGGAGATCGACCGTCAGCTTGCACAGGCCAGAGCAGCCCCTCCAGATCTGGTAGCGGTTCAAATGGGGGTTGGAGCGCTGGCGACGGCAGTCATTCGACACTTCCAGAAAAGTACGACACGTCACCGGACAAGGATTATCGGTGTAGAGCCGATCAAGGCAGCCTGCGTGCAGGCCGCGCTTCAACGAGGACGCTGGGGAAGCATCCCCGGACCTCACAGCTCGATCATGCCAGGACTGAATTGTGGCACACCTTCACTGATTGCCTGGCCCGACCTGTCAGCCGGACTTGAGGTAAGCGTCACCATTAGCGATGAGCAGGCCGAAGCGGCCATGCAGAGCTGCAAGCAAGCTGGCATCAATTCAGGGGCAAGTGGAGCAGCAGGGCTTGCAGGCATCCAGGCGCTACTCACGGGTCCTGGGGCCAGCTGGGCCAGGGCACACCTGGATATACAGCCTCACGCCACACTACTCTTGCTTAATACTGAAGGATCAGCCGAATAGCAGGAAAAGAGCACAGCCGTTAAGCATCAGGCAAAAGGGTTTCCAGATAGCGAATGACATGGGCGGAGGCTCGTTTGATATGGATGGAATCTTTGTAGAGATTGCTCAACATCACTGCCCCCTCCAGGGTTGAGATCAGAATAGACGCAATCTCATCCGCATCCAGGCCAGGGCGAAGTTCCTGACGTGCCATCCCTTTTGTGATAATTCGGCGAAAAGTATCGCGCCATTCATCCATCGCGGAACGAGCTCGATCGCGCAGTCCCTCGTTGGAATCATCGGCCTCGATTGCAGCATTGAGAATGGGGCAGCCACCGAAAACCGGTGGATCTTCGACAATGCCATCAAAGACCCCCACAAGCGCAACCAGGCGCTCAAAGGCATTAAATTTGCCCGCCAGAGCTTTCCGGACGCGCTGCGTTACCAGGCGATACGCATAATCAAAGGCCTCAAGTCCAAGCTGCTCTTTGCTGGAGAAATGGTTATAAATACCACCTTTCTCCAGTCCCGTCTCGCGCATAATATCCGTGAGCGACGACCCGGCATAGCCCTGGCGATTAAAAATCTGGGCCGAGCTGGCCAGGATTTTCTCGCGCGTCTGCTCTCCTTTACCCATCTCGCTGCTCCCTCTAAATTTGATGCCTGAACTTTTCAAAGACCCGGCAGGGTGTCCGATTGAAATAGACGCAAGAAAAACTGATTGATTCGATCAAGATCAACCAGGCTACCGAGGCGGGCAATCAGGAGGTTGGCGGGGTCCGACCGAATATTTGGCTCGGAGGTAAGATACTCCTTAAAATTATAGGTCTCAAAGAGCTTACCAAGCATCTCGCGATACTCAAAACGCGACATACCCAGCCCCTCGTAATCCCAATGCCAGGAAAATCCCAGCCCAAGGATAAGATACGACTCCAGGGCCTCAAATTCAAGGGCTGAGGCCAGCAGTTGATGAGCGATACCCAGTTTACGCCAGCCAGAGCTAACCTCGACGGCAATTTCGTAGGCCTTATCGAGTCCCTGCCACCAGCTATCGATCGGGGCCAGACTGGCCTGTCCCACGATCGTGCCAGAAGGTGTATAGGCCAGGGTCAGGCTATTTTCTGGCTGCCGGGCCAGTGAAAGCAGCAATTGATGCTCACGCTCAGGAAGACGTGCAAAAGCCCGCAGCCCGTTATCAGCCTGCAAACACTCGACCAGCGCTGGAGAACAGCAACGACGCAACAGCAACGGACCTGCCGGAGTTTGATAAATTTTTTCACGCGTAAAATCTACATTTTTGCTTACATCCTGCTCACCTGAAAAACACTCTATCTCTTGCAGCATCGTCACTGACTCCCTTCTGCCTGCCTGGACAGCGCGGCTTAGATACTAGATGATGACGGACGAAAAATCATACAGGTGGTTGTTCCATGAGCATAGAGTTTGCCCTCTTTATCGGTCAGGCGGGCCTCAGCAGTCGCGATGCGTCCGCCGACATGGATAATCTTGCCCTCACAGTACAATGTGCTCGTATTGGCCGTCACTGGACGCAGATAGTTGACCTTGAGTTCAAGCGTGGTATAGCCTGTTCCGGCGGGAAGCACCGACTGCACAACACACCCCAGCGAAGAATCCAGCACGGTCGCCATCACCCCTCCATGCATCGTTCCCAGCGGATTGTAATGGTACTCGGCGGGTTCAAGCGCGAAAACAGCACGCCCCTCACTGACCTCGGAGATCCACATCCCCATCAGGACCGCGATCGGCGGTGGGGGAAGTTCGCCAGACTGCAAGGCCTGGAGATAGGCCAGACCACTAACCGTCTTGCCAGTTTGGACAGCGGTTGTGGGATCTTCCCAGGTAATTACGCGGGTACGGGTGGTCTCTTTAAGGTCCGTCATGCAAAGGTTCCTTTCCTCTTAAGCAATCAGACCGATTGGTCTGTTTTATCTGCAAAAATTTAAGACCGATCGGTCTTAAATAAAGTATAACGATTTATCGGTCTGTCTGTCAAGGTATCTGTTCTCGACTAGAGATCCAACTTCTTACATATCTGGCGACAAGGGCAGCTATATCTGCGACAAACTACGATCGCATCAGGCATAGGATATAATTGAAGCAATTTTGCTGAACGAGAAGATCCTTCAGGTATCGAAAGGAATCAGACAGATATGAAGCATCAAATTGCAGTCATCGCAGGAGATGGAATTGGGCGCGAGGTTGTGCCAGAGGCCAAACTGGTCCTGGAACAGGCCGGGGCACGCTGGGGCTTTGAATTCGAGTGGACCGCAATGGAGTGGAGTAGCGATTACTACCTCTCCACCGGCAAGATGATGCCAGAGGACGGGCTGGAACAGCTACGCCAGCACGACGCCATCTTCCTTGGGGCTGTGGGAGATCCCCGTGTGCCGGACCATGTGACGCTCTGGGGCCTGCTTATTCCGATTCGGAGAGCATTTCAGCAGTATGTCAACTTCAGGCCGATCCGCCTATTTCAGGGTATCGATGGACCCTTGAAACATACCAGCCCCAGCGATATCGATATGGTGATTGTGCGTGAAAATAACGAGGGCGAGTACTCCGAAATTGGTGGCCGCATCTATCATGGCACGCCGGAGGAGATCGTCGTCCAGCAATCAACCTTCACGAGAAGAGGCGTCGAACGGATTATTAAGTATGCCTTCGAGCTGGCCAGGAGCCGAAGCGGCAGGCTGGCATCGGCAACCAAATCCAACGGAATTATCCATACGATGCCTTTTTGGGACGAAATTTTCCACGAGCAGGCCAGGCAGTATCCTGATGTTCAGACGCAGCAATATCACATCGATGCCCTGGCTGCCAAATTCGTCCTCGCCCCTGCCCAACTTGATGTAATCGTTGCCTCGAATCTCTTTGGGGACATCCTCAGCGATCTGGGGGCGGCGATCGCGGGCAGCATTGGCATCGCACCTTCAGCTAATTTGAATCCTGAGCACGATCATCCTTCCCTCTTCGAGCCGGTACACGGTTCCGCACCAGATATCGCAGGCCAGCAGAAAGCTAACCCGATCGGTCAGATCTGGTCCGGAGCACTCATGCTGGAGCATCTTGGACATCCTGAGGCGGCAAGGGCCCTTGTCGCGGCGATTGAAGAGGTACTCGCCCACACAAATGTGCGTACACCCGACCTCGGCGGCAGAGCCACAACGCACGAGGTGACACTCAAAATTCTTGAGGTACTTGAGCACAGAGGCTGATAATTCCAGCTCTTCCCAGAGCGAATACCTTTCAGGAATTTCAAAAAAAACAGGGAATGGTCTTTTTTAAGCCATCCCCTGTTGAAAAGATGCTGATTATCAGGTGATCATATATCCCAACAAGAATTGTGTCAGCAGGAAAAAGAAGAGCGCACCCGCCACCATCAAATAGGTATAATGAACGATCCGATGCTTACCAAGCATGGCCAGAACGATAAAAGCGGGAAAGACCGCCAGCATATAACGGGATAACGATTGGTAGGGCAACGGACCCGTAATTGGCCTGATTGGAGCAAACAGAGGAATCGACCAGACGATCGCCGCAAAAATGAAGTACGCCAGATATGCACGCGGAAAGCGCCACGGACCAACAAGGCCCAGCACCAGCAAAACGACGATGAAAGTCGTCGTGCCGATTTCGATTGCATTGCGTGCCACAACAAAGCTGAGTAAAGCATGAGAGTTTATCATCGTCTGAAGCACAATTACCAGACCAGACAAAGGAAACACATAGATGTGATGCCAATAAGCCTGCGCATGCTGAAAGGCAAGTGGGTCTCCTAAAGTTATATACGTATACAACATAAAGATCACTAATCCGGCAGGGATCAGCGCCACACTCAACACATCCCAGCGCAACGTTTTCAGACGAAACTGATGTTGACGCAGGTATTCAAAGCAGAAGGGAATCACCAAAAAGATACCTGTATTGCGAGTTAAAGCCGCAAATAAACCGAAGAGACCTGCCAACCACCAGCGTCTGTTATGCATCTCATAGAAACACAGCAGCACAAAACAAAGAAAGGTCGTCTCAGTATACCCCGCCATAAAGAAGAAAGCGGAAGGAAAGATTGAAAAATAAAGGACCGTGCGCAGAGCTCGTTCGTGATCAAACAACTCTTTCACTAATTGATAAAATACAACTAGCATGATCAGGCCAGCGATATTAGAAATCAACAAGGCCGCAATAAGATAATCATTTCCAGTCACATAGCTAACAATGTGCATCAGAAGCGGATAAAAAGGGAAAAAGGCCGCAAGCCAGGAGTGATCATATCCAGATTGAGCTATTTCTATATAATGAGAAGTATCGTGTGGCCACATGTTCCAGGAAGTTAGAAGAATAGAGACACGCGGAGATTTAATAAATTGATAGTGGGAACCATAAAACTGGTAAGGCATGGTAAATGCGAAAAGAACCGCCAGATAATCTATGATAAAGACGGCCAGATGGGCGGCAAAGTAGATTGGGAAAACCTGCTTAAGCGCTTCAAGCCACTTTTGCCTGAAGGTAGGTAAAGCCTCGGGAGCATTTTCTGCCCCTACACCTGTACTTATACGATGATTCTCTTCAGCGCCACTCGGCGAATTCTGAGGAGGATCAAGCGTGATTAAAGATAATCGTTTCGCGAACAATTTCATCTATGACCTCATGAAAGAAAGCGTTAAGACCACCAAAACGCTCAGACTTAAAAATAGAAAAGGCCTGGCTGCATTCACAATCGCGGATATTTCCGCAAGATGATCTCCGTAAAAATGCCCGTAATCCGGTATTCTTACTGGTAGATAATGCTGCAAAATGCAGTATATCACGCGAGGTACTTTTTTCAGATACTTTTTCTAAAAAGTAGGCCTAAATTCTCTTAATTTTCAATTTTTCTGCAAATCAAATATAGTTGTAAACGCAGAGACAATCACATGCCAAAACCTTTCTCAGGCCGAATGTATTGCGAGAGAGCACCTGATAATTCTGCTAGAGTAAGCACTTCTGGACTCATAAGAAATAAGAACTTTAGTTATTAATACTGTGGACGCTAGATAAGCGAACTGCTATATTATTGATAATAATCTATGCCTTGCTATTTAAAGACACTTCGCAACGGCGCTCTCGCGCCTACTGAATGCTTTGCAAGCAAGCAGCGCTGGAACGCTTCACCGTTGATCGTTTCTGGCACTATTCGTCATGGCTTCTCAAGCGCATTCAGTCAACGAAGTGAATGGTTAGCCAGCCCTTACATCAACATATTTCTATTTACTCAGAATGGTTTCATTATGTCAACTAGTCAAGCCTTCGTAAACCTGATTCTGCAAGAGTTACGTTTAGTCTGGTCGCGTGGCTTTTATCCCAAGCCTAAGCCAATGCCCAGAGCACGATCTTTCTGGATCACGCAAGCTGTGGTGCTGCTAGCTATGCTGGCATACATCCTCTATTTCAGTTTCTTTTTGATCAATAAACATAACGCCTTCCGCACAAACGGCGAAGATCTGGGTATCATGGATCAGGCGATCTGGAGTTTGCTGCATGGATCGCTTTTCAACCAGACAATCTGCAATCCTCTAACGGACACCAACTGCTATGGTCTGGGCGGCATTAGTCGTTTCGCGATCCATTACGAACCAATTCTCTTTCCGATCTCGCTCATCTACCTGGTCTGGGCGAATCCTATCGTACTGATGGTCTTTCAAGTGCTTGTGGTTGCCAGTGGCGCGCTACCTGCATTCTGGCTGGCCCGGTTGCGCCTGCGGAATAACTGGGCGGCGGTGGCATTTCCTTTGCTCTATCTGCTCTATCCCGCGCAACAATATGCGGTCAATTTCGACTTTCATGCCGTGACCCTGACAATCTCATTGCTGCTCTTTGCGCTCTATTTCCTTTATACGCGCAAAACGATCTCATTTTTTATATTTATTGTGCTCTGCCTGGCCTGCAAAGAAGAGATCGCGGGCGTTGTCCTGATGCTGGGTCTGTGGACAATCATCCTGCAACGGCGTTACCGTGTTGGCCTGGGACTGATCGTTCTGGCTCTCTTATGGACCGGCCTGGGGTTGTTAGTCGTGCACTATGCCAGCCCGCTGGGACATTCTTTACTTGCCTCGCGCTACGCCTACCTCGGCACAGGACCTTTACAGATCGCGAAATACATCCTGTCACATCCCATAAGTCTTCTCCAACAGCATCTATGGGAAGGCAGCCATAGATTGTATCTGGTCAAGCTCCTTGAGCCCGCTGGCTTGCTGCCACTATTTGCACCCTGGGCATTAATACTCGCCCTGCCTACGCTGGCATTGAACCTGCTCAGTTCCACACCAAATATGTACAGTGGAGATTTTCAATACAGTGCGGAAATCATCCCAATCCTGATTTTCTCGGCCATCGAGGGAGTAGTCGTTATCCTCTGGATAGCCAATAAGCTTCTGGCAGCACTTAACAGCAAAAGCGCAGAAGAAGAAGCTCCCCCTCTATCCTTACAACAGAAGCAAGTATTTTCTCCAGTTTCGCTTGCCAGGGTCTTCCTCTTGACAGGTCTACTGGTCTATATGTTATGCAGCGTTTACAATAGCACAACGAAATACGACGTCTACAGCGTCATGCCATATGCCAGGGGATTTATAAAAATCCAGGTAACGCCACACAATCTACGAGCGTACCATTTCCTTAACGAGATTCCACCGGACGCATCTGTGGCAACACAGACATCGCTGGTGCCACACTTGAGTGAGCGAAAAAGTATCTATCTTTTCCCCTACGCCACCGGGAATACGGATTATATTCTGCTGGATGCCTCGGGTTATATCTACCCTTTCCGGAATTATGCTGGCTTTGCAACT
>DASSXK010000748.1:0-10838 GCA_035703945.1 Ktedonobacteraceae bacterium
CATTCGGTGGTGGCCCGGCGATAAGTTGCGCTACTGGTGCCGGGATCGGTGATCCACTGGATCAAGCCGTGCTTTTTGAGGATGTCGCTATTGGTTGTTTTGAAATTTTGGCCCATCCAATTCGACAGGTGTTGTAAAAGCTGGAAGTGAGCTTTCTTGCTGTCATTTTTGCCCTTTGCTGCAAGGAAGCCCAGGGTTTGACCAAGGCCATTGATCTGGATCATGGCGTTGAGGCCACGTGCGATTGAGCGATATTCTTTTTCGAGCGTCTCACCTGAGCCTTTGATTTCTGAAATGTCGGTCCAGGCTTGAGCACCGCGTTTCTGTTCGAGCGTGCGGCGGGTGGAATCTACAGTGTCTGACATGGTTATGTTCCCTTCTATTTAGAATCGTTACCCAGGTGCATGCGAACAATTCCCCGCCCGACGGTCTCATCGCCGCCAAGTTGCAGGTAGCCAAGGTGGCGTTTTTCGAGAGTTTGGACCTCGCCCAGGATTTCTTTGGCCTGGAGCACGCTATGTCCATTCTTTCTATGGTCCTCGGCGTTACCGTTGACGCGGGCGTTTGTGGCGTAGAGGGGGACATAGAGCAGGGTATCGGTGGGCAGATGTTCCTCTGTCCAGAGCGCGCCTTTTGAAACCGTTTTTGTGGCGCGATCCAACTTGATGCGAGTGATGATCTCGGTGGCGTAGAGCACGAAATCGCGGAAATCGTCGTTGGTTAGAATCACCAGGGAGCTCTGGATTTTGCTGCGCCAGTAGGCATATTCGCTACCTGTAGGGAAGGCATGATCAGCGATCCATTTGGCGATAGTATCGACGCGTTTATTAGACTCGGCGTTGAAACTGAATTCTTCCAGGACGAGCTGTTTTTGATCGCCTTCGGCGATAATGACTTTGCTGGCGGTTGTGACCAGGGCTTGCTGCTCTTCGACCTTAATTTCACCGTCCCAATCGACAGCGTTGGAGTCGCTGCCACGTTTGAGGTCACGCGAGAAGCGGTTGAGGATATCCTCGCAGGTAACGTAGGCGAAGATGCCACTGAGCGAGCGGACCGGGAAGAGTAGCAAGCGAGCATCGCCAACGACCAGGGCACCCGCTGATTCCTGGGGAGGAGTGCTGGCCTGTCCTGTTGCGCGTGTGTCCTCTGAGCGGTTAGTTGGAGAGGTACCAAAGACAGCATTGATGATGTTATCTTGCCTTTTGGCTTCCTTGTCATCTGTGCCTTTGAGGCTCTCTCTAAAGTCTTCGGCGGCCCCACGGAGTTTGCCTTTGATGCCACTACCCTGGATCATCGGGTACTGCGTGGTGCGCTCGCGCTGGATTGGCAGATCGATGCTGCTGAGACCAGAGCCGGTGCCGGCGTGCAAAGGTGTTTCGACATAGAGGTAGAGCATTTGAGCTTCTTGAATCATGACTTATATTCTCCTGCATAACTAATACCATAGCCAATTTGCCAGCCGTAATTATCCTGGGCGTTTGAGACATTTTGAATGAGTGGCTGGGGAAAATCAATTGTTTCTTTAAAGAAGTAGATACTACCGGCTGGAACGCAGCGCCGCATATCTTTGCTGGCACCACCATAGTGGCCGGGTTCGAGTTTCCAGCCGCCGATAGGCTGGTAGTGATTGAGCGCCGCGCTGACAAGTGTTGCGTTTTGTGGCCAGTGATCAGGTAGCCAGCCCTGACTGAAGTAGGTTGGGGTCGCGAGGTAGAGCATATTGCCTTTGCGGTCCTGCTCCAACAATGGGCTTTCTTTTGGCTGCTGCGAGTCTTCCAGCACCTCAACGTAGGCAGTGCGGCGTTCACCGCCCAGGGTGAGCCAGCTTTTATGCAAGTAGCTTTCTAGCGCTGCAAGGCTCTTTTTGTCATCTACCAGCTCAATTTCCTGCTCGCTATTTTTGGCTGAACCAGCATCCTTGCTCAGGTGAATATCAACGACGAAGCCGAAATCTGGCTTCATACGGACCATTTGAGCTGAGTAGAGGAGACCCTCTTTTGTGGTTTTGGTGCTGTTCTCCATGCCGATGCCGACGCGGGACTCGAATTCATAGATCCGGTGGTTGCTAATAATTTCATCTTCTTTCGGACGCGTGTGGTGCCGCAGGAGCTTTTGCAGGCCTGATTCGGTGATCCAACCTTCAAGAGGTTTGAGCTTATTTTTGATGCCGCTATTTTTCGGCGGTAGAAGGTAACGGATCTCGCCCTGGTTGATATCGCCGGGTAAATTGGAAACAACTCCGGTCTCTTTTTGGGGAAGGAGTTGGATCAGAGCCTTTCCATCACGTAAAAGATTGGCCGGTGAGGGAAAGAGCCTGGTGATCTCTCCATTTTTTTGGCGTTGGCCGAGTGTGAAGCCGGTGATGCGGAAGCGACCATAGTACTCGCGATTGCCGATCAATCTCACAAGATCGTTTTCTTCGTTGCCGTTTCTCCGTTCAAATGCCTCTGCCAGGGTTCCCTTTGGATTGCTCTGGGCTGCGATTGCGGCCCGCAAGGCACCCTGAATGGTTTCGGGCGTCGGAGGGAACATGCTTTCGGCAAAATTGCCATCGCCGGCTTCAAACGAGCGTCCTTTACGAAAGAGCAGGGTCTCGGTGGGTTCGATAAAAATTCTCATCAGTTTAGCTCCCTCTTGCGGTCCAGGAATTCCATTACCAGCAGCCAGCCAAGGGCTTCAACCAGACCGCGCCGGTGTTTATTGTCATGCAGGTCGAGGGCCAGTCTTTGGCGATAGGGGTCTAGTTCAGCGTCTGAGAGCTTCTGGCCTTTATCCTCTATCTCTGGATGGTCATTGAAGTAGAGTTCTCGGCAGGTTGTATCCTTCATTGCTTTCGCCAGATCGACGAGGTGTTGGGCATCCTGATCGAGTTCGGCGACGCGTTGCTTATGCTCCAGGGCAGGGTTGCTCTGGCGTTTAAAGATGCGTTTGATCTCGCTGACCTGGGCCTCGGGCCGCATTTTTATCAGAGATGGACTTTCATCCAGTAGCAGGTGAATGCACTTGGGGGAGAGCAAATCGTCCTCGAACAGTTTGGCGAATTTCTGGAATAGTTTCATTGGCTGGGCGTCTTTGTGAAGATCGTCATAGTGCCACTTACAGCCGACCCGCGTTTGTTGACCGGAGCGACGCAGAATCGAGACGACGAGGGCGTTACGGCCATACTGGCTTTTGGCGTTGTGTTCGGCGTCACGCGCACTGCGCAGCACATAGGAGAGCGGTGAGTAAGTGTGTGCGATGACAATACCCATGCTGGCCGAAACGGCAGGTTTGGCTTTATTGTTTCCACTGGGATGCTTATCAAGTTCAGCTTTCATGATTTCGCAATATCTTTGCTGGAGAGTATCGCCGAGTGCCAGTAGATTTCTGAGGGTAGAGAAGGCCAATACGTCGTCACCACCCGCGTACACGAGGCGACCGAAGAAGTCTCTTTCGACTATCAGAGGAACGTGGTTACGAGCAAAATCGGCCATTGTACTGCTGATGCCCTGGTGCTGGCTTTCATTGCTGACAGCTCGCATAATCTTGCCCATCCCATCGCCGTCCATTTGCAGGATCGCGAAGTAAGGGCGAGGACGGCGGAGGCCGATTTCATCGGTGATTTTGAGGAGGTCTTTAAGTGCTTCGTCGCCTTGGGCTGCCCGTCTTTTTGCCTCGTCAATGTCCTTAATATCATAATCTTTTTGTAGTCTTTGAAAGCGGAAGGTTTCGGGCATGAAACAATCGCCATCTCGCTTCAATATATCAATAACAGGATTGAAATGGCTATCTTGTTTGGTGTCTAGTGCCAACTTATAGAGATAGGGAATGGCTTTTTCGTTAACCTTGTTTAATGGGGCTGTTGTTGCGGCTAACCAGTCTACCAGAGCCGGAATCAGTTTCTGGTTTGTATCTGGGCCTTGCAATTGAATCAATAGATCCCTGACAAAGGCGGCGGTGGCAATTGAGCTGACAGTGGGAAACGACTGCTCTGGAATAATGCGTTCGTCTCGTTTTGCCGATGGCGTTTCACTCAACATCGCGAAGCGTTTGATGGTATCGATTGCATCCAGGCGCTCGGAGCCGTCTGTGCTGATATCAAGGGGTGAGACTCTGTGAGAGTCCACCAGTCTCTGACTGAATTCTCGCCAGAAGGTGCGTGTTTCCTGGCGAGAATGTGCGACATTGCCTGATTCGGAACGGCTTAGAGCCTCGCGTTCGCCCGAGATTGTGCTTTTTTCACCGCGCTCTTGCTGGCTGACGAAGTTGCGTAGTAGTTTGCGACCGTTGAGGGTGTGCTCGGTGTGTTCAAGCCATTCTGGATAGGACAGATTGTTTTGCTCGACCACAACCCAGAAGATTTCAAAAGAAGTTTCGAATTTGCTGGTCTGGCGATCCCAGATTGCTTTGACATGTGTAAGATCAAAATTCTCGGAAGATGCATGTTGATGGGGAGCCATTGCTCTAACAATGACATTCTGCCAGACAGCATCACGAATTTTGCCCCAGCGGTCCTCAATGCGGCGAGTGCTTGCCTGGGCTGCGTCTTTCGCTCGGGTCGGATTGGAATAGATTGCAACATATTTATTAGGGAGTTCGGGAATATTCTTTTTATAACTTTCATCATCATGGTATTTATCATCTTTCACGCGCCTTATCAGACCAGTTGTGGCGGGGAAAACGATGCCCTCTGCATTTTTATGGGTGGGATCGATCACAGGCATTCCTTCCATAGCAGCCTCCATCAGGGCGGAATAGAGGTAGCTGCCGAGCCAGAGGTCACGGGTTTTACGGGCCTGGGTGATGAAAGATTGGACCGAGCCCAGGGAGTACATCAGCATTGCTTGAGTTGTCATAACTGTATCTCCGTTACTTTGCCGGGAGAAAACTTATTGGTCGGGGTAAACCAGTCTTCGATGCGTTTATAGTCGGCATCGGATGGATCGGGTGAATAAGAGGGAGAGGAATTCCTCGAAGTGGGTTCCTTGCGTGTTTTAAAGACCAGGGCGACTCCGATGTACTGTCCGGTTGAGAGCCGATGCAGGCAGAGATGCAGGGGCGAGGACATTCGATCTTTGTTTGTAACACCTTGCAAGGGGAGTCCGAAAATGACACGGTCTTGTTTTGGGAAGCTGCCGCGATAGTCCTGCAAGCTTTCGCCAAGGGCACGCATCGCCTCTTCCATTGTACTCCATGGTTTGGGGCGGCCCTGGATCAGCCAGATGCGGCAGGTTGCTGGTGTAAGGGCATCAAAGAAAGCGAGGGAAGGTGGCTGGCCTTTGAGGTCCTTAAAAAGCGTACGGGCCGTTTGAATGCCCTGTTCCAGTTGTTTCTTCAGAGTTTCGGGTGAAGAGGCTGGCTCGAAAGGTAGATTTTTTAGCAGATCTGACGATTTTCCCTTGGCAATGGTCTTTATTACTGACAGGCTGCCAGCGGTGCGGCGCGAACGTGAGCCGACGCCGCCCAGATGGGTCATGAGCCAGAAGGCCGCGAGGGATTTATGGTATTCGGCGAGATGGTCTGGTCGGGCCAAAAGGCTAATCTCGAATTCGGTACCGTCAGGGTAGAAATAGCGAGCCTCTTTAAGGTTTCCTTTAGTCACATTTCCGCTTTTAGCCATGGACCAGATGAGGTAGCCTTTGCCGGTTGCCTGATATTGGCCGTTAACTGTTGTGTTTAATTTTTCGGTGAGCTTTTCGGGCGCGGTCGTGCGTGGGGTCTTTTTCAGCCTCAGGCGTACTGGGGAGCCGCTTTCGGTGGTACCGAAGACCTGGCCTTCCTGCTCAATGACCTGTTTGATACCAGTGTTTTCGGTCCCGACGAGGCCGCCGACGAGGGCACGTTGCCAGTAGCGCATCAGGCCTCGGAAGGAAGGGGGGCGCAGCTCGGCTGTTTGCTGGTTCGCGCCCGCGAGAAATAAAGGCGTGAGGGTTTGCAGGGTAAAGGTGGTTGTTAGAAGCGTCTCCGCCTCGCTTTTGAGATCGGAATCCTGCATCTCGGTCGTCCTTTCAGAATGAACATTGATGATGTGAGGTAAGCATACTACAAGTGAATTCGGAAAACATCAGATTTAGCTCCTAAAAAAGTCAGAGGGACACTCTGATTTCTTTCCTGCTTCAACGACATATACTTATTTATGTGTATATTGTGTAACTTTATCTTATCAATTATGTTGATAGTGTTGGTGCTGTACTTTCGGTTGATTGTAGAAAACGGTAGTGTTGTGTATTCAGGTTGGTTCCTGGAAATAGCGTGTAAACGCTTCTTCAATGAAACTGTATGTAAGTGAACCAGATTTTCTGCCCCAGACGATACAACATTCTGCCAGTATTTTTGTTTTATGGCTATCAACGGTTTTAGGCGAGATCACAAGCCTGGATGCAACCTCTTGTGGTCGTAGACCCTGCGCGAAGGCTTTAAGGACCTCACGTTCACGTAGCGAGAGGTGTTCGATGACCTGTTGGCAGCGTTGGCGCTCCTGTTTATCGACAGTATGGTCAATTTGAGAGAGTTGTCTGGCATAGGTTCCCTCATGAACGGCAATAAAGGCACCCAGGGGCACAAATGGCTCGGGAATCAAGCGGATACCGGCCTCGGGTGGGGCATGCATTATTTGGCCACCCCTGGCGAGCTCTTGCAGGTTATCAGGGGTGTAGATATGCCAGATGGCGTCTTCATAATCAAAATTGAAGATCGCAATTGAGGCAGCGACAAGCGATATTAACCTGCGACCACCACTGATTGAGAGGTGAATCTTTCGTTGCTGGCGCTTTAGCTCTCCGATGAGCTTCTGAATGGTGTCGCGGGTGGCGTTGACGCTGATTTCGTCTGTGATGTCGGGCAGGGGTTGGTTGTTCAGGTGCAGCACTTGTGAGCGAAAGTGACATGGCTGGCTGCTCTCGCCTCCCTGGGGATGGTAAAGATCGTTGGCGAATTCTTTATATAGGTGAGATAGGGATTCCTGCAAGGATGGATTACGGCCTGGATCAGGATGCAAGACGATGACTTCATGGATATCAAAGCCGCGTTGCAACAAAAGGTCGAGCGTAAACGTGACGACCTGAGGCTGTCCCCCCAGGGTCGCGACCAGGGTTTGAGTGTGGATTGGCACCGGCGTTACTCCTGCACATCTGTACTGGCTGTCGTTTGATTCAGGCGTTTTTTGCTTTAATCAACAGGATAGATATGATGGTTAATTTGTTGCCTACGATTTTATTGGGCGGACCCCCTCACGCTGGAAAATCCGTGCTGCTCTACTGGTTGAGTCGAAGGTTGCACCAGCGTGACGTCACCCATTATGCGATTCGGGCCTGCCCTGATGGTGAAGGAAACTGGTCGCAAGAAATGGACCAATCAATGGTGAATATGATCCGGGTGAAAGGTAAGTGGTCGCCTGAATTTGTGCAACGGATTTGCCATGATCTGGATCATCGTTCGCTTCCTCTCCTGGTTGATGTTGGTGGCAATTTGACTGCGGAACAGGCCTGTATTTTGAATTCCTGCACACATTCTCTGCTGCTGCTCAAGGCTGATGAGCCGGGATTGAATGATTACTGGTCTCGACTTGTCTTGTCGTATGGTCTACAGCCTCTTGCTCGATTGTACTCATCCTTGAATGAGCCTGAGCAGATCACGTCAACTATGCCAACGCTGGAAGGGACTATTACTGGATTACAGCGCGGTAAAGTAGTTGATAGCCAGGTCTTTCACCAAGTGCTTGAGCGAGTGTATCAATTATTTTCTAACTATTCACCGGATGAGTTGAAAGCGCATCAGCTAGAGCAGGCCCAGACAGAATTGGTCATAGACGTCGACGATATCAGGCGGATATATTATGCCCCGGCTGAATCCTGGCAAGCAAGTTTTCTCCCTTCGCTGCTGGCAAATATCCCCGAGCGGACAGCGATGTCGGTCTATGGACCCGGACCACAGTGGTTGTATGCGGCGCTGGCTGCTCATGCAGGATTAGCGCCTTTTTATCAATTTGATCCCCGGTTAGGATGGATAGAGCCAATTGCGTTGGAAGCCGGTCCCCAGGGCTTTTCTGAAATTAGCGTTGAGGCATGCGTCCATCCGGACCTGACGTTGTTGAAGATGAGTTTGCAATACAGCCACCTTGCATATTTTCAGGCTGAGCCATTGCCTTTTCCCGATGTTAGACGAGAGAGCGGTTTGATTCTTGATGGAAAGCTTCCGACCTGGCTTATTACCGCCCTGGTGCGCTTTTATCAGCGAGAAGGAGTGAACTGGATTGCCCGTCACCAACCTCAGTCAGGAGGAGCACTTGTGGTTTTCTCGCGCCTTGCCACGTATTCCCCAGGACAGTTTATCCCGCTTCCTCCTGAAATTACCTGAACACCAGTGAAATGTTGGTCCGAGTGGATATCTCCGCCTAAGATTACGCCCAGTTTGGCTTTTATGCAAGCAAAATAGCAATAATATGCTAGTGCGAATCGGATCAAGTACTGACTGTATTACACTTCGCTTGCTGTCTGCTTCTAATCTATATTCCTGGGTGGTAGAGTATCCGGCTTCTATAATGTATTAGACGTGAGATTGAGAGAAAATCTAAACAATTATCTCGGGAAAAGAGCGAATCTGGGAGCGCTTTCAAGAAATTGGTTGCGTCTACGATAGGAAATGGGTCATCCGGGTTATGCTGGTTGGGTGGTTGCTGCTTTGAACTTTTGAGCGAATTGCACGTAGAATATATAGCACTGATGACCGAAATCTACTAAGTTGATTGGCAAAACGTTTACGATGGAGAGGCAGAATAGGCCAGAGCGCAACGCAACATCTGGCCTTTATGACGTTAACCTGATATAGTGTAGGTTACAAGAAAATCGACGGATAGTAGGGCCATAGAGTCCGTAAGAATCAGGATTTGGTGCATGAGTCAACATTATGGGGTCCTGCGCGTAGTGAGAGTGCGTCCACCAGTTGATGCGCCAGATGTTCAGAGTAAGTACCCGACGGGCTGGCTGCCCGAAGAGGGGCTGGTCCATCTTCTCACGCATCGGGAAACCACAATAGGGCGGGCGCTCAATAATGATATTATTTTGATGGACCCGACGGTCTCACGTGAGCATGCGCGTTTGATCCTGGATAAATATGGCTGGCATGTCGTGAATTTGACGACACGCAATGTAGTACGAGTCAATGGGACACCAGTGCCGAGCGGTACGTATGTCTCCCTTCAGCCTCAGGATCTGGTCGTGCTCGGCAGCACAACGTTGCAATTGATTGCTCCCCAGGCGGCCGCGACTCCAGCAGCACATATCGCGGACGAGGTGACGAATATTTTCCCCGCTGCTCATCTCGCTTCGCCCGATGCTCAGATTGCGCCAGCGCAAGGACTTTCTGTAGAATGGGGACGCCCCCAGCAGTTCACAGGAAGCTATCAGGGAACTCAGACCCCGGCGACGGTTGGTCATGGTCAGCATACACAGATCGATAGGTCGCGTAATCTGGCGGCCCTGCCTATACAGCCCGATCCCGAGCAGATGCCACAGCCCTGGGATGATGAGGAAGAAAGCCTGATCGGGGCAGGCGTGACGATGCAATTTGCCCTGCCACAGCGCATGGGTATTCGGACACGCTGGTTGATTGCCGGGATCGGCTTTGCGATATTGATCATCAGCGCGATTGTCACGGTCGCTTTGAATAGTCTGCTTGGTATCTCGGCGTTGGCGCAGGGCGGATTTACGAATATTCTGGCGGCGATTACGATTCCGCTGGTGCCCGCGATAGGGATCAACCTGCTAGTGAATTTCATGGATCGCTTTGAGCGTGAGCCCTGGTTTTTGCGGATGGCCGCCTTTTTATGGGGGGCACTGATCGCAATTCCACCGGCGCTGTTCATTGAGCACAATGTTGATGGAATGTTGCAGACGATGCTGGGCCAGGGGACAAACCCCGTTTTACGCTCCGCGCTGGAAGGCTTGAATGCCGGAATTACGGAGGAGACGATCAAGGGTCTGGGCCTGTTGCTGCTCTTTGTGATCCTGCGCGATGAGTTTGATAATGTGACCGATGGCATCGTCTATGGAGCCTTGATTGGCGCGGGCTTTGCGCTGGTTGAGAACTTTCGATATTTTGCGACCGGCTCCAAGCAGTTCTTGCTCTTTTTGATCGTGGGACGGATTATTCTTGGTTGGCTTGGTCATTCGACCTTTACGGTCTGCTTTGGGGCGGGACTTGGTTATATTCGCCATACACGTGTGCGCTGGCGACAGATTTTGATTCCTCTGCTTGGGTATTTGATTGCAGTGGGACTGCATAGCTTCTTCGATTTTGTGGATTTCCAGGCCAGCGCGGCCGTTGGGGCGGCTCCTGCTAACAGTACGGTGGCAACCCTCTCGCTGATTGCGATCATCGGCAACTATATACCGCCGTTTTGGGCGCAGATGGCGATCCTGTATATCCTGATCAAAGGGCTGGCACACGAGGGAGCGGTCATCCGAGAATTTCTGGCGATTGAGGTCAGTAACGGTGTGGTGCTGGTAGATGAATACGCTTTGTTGCAAAACTCATTTACGCGGACCAGAGAAGAACGCCGCGTGCTCTTTAGACGTGGTTTCAGACAATGGCTGCGCGTCAAGGCGCTCTATCAGACCGAGATCGGGCTGGCTTTCCGCAAATGGCATGTAAGTATGGGCGATAAGCCCAAGCTGGGCTATCGCCAACCGGAAGACGCTTACCGCAAACGTATCCGCCGCCTGCGCAATGAGATTGTGACGGAAGAGACGCGAATTCGTCAGCAGCAGTCCCTACAACCGGCCAGGTAAGTGCCGCTAGCCGGCAGAGATTATGAAAAATCTCCCTGGTACATGTCTGAAACATAACCAGGGAGATGAAAG
>DASSXK010000592.1:0-6799 GCA_035703945.1 Ktedonobacteraceae bacterium
GTTCCCGAAGAGGATCTACATGATACTCTGATTCGACGGCAGAATCCCATCTATGACTATTTCTTACGCTATCGTGCCCGACACGAGCAAGCGAAGATTGCGCCGTAAAGCTCGCCTTGCTATCAAAGATTGTAGCTTTGTTTTAAGCCCCTGAAGATTTTTTCGCAAGCAACTGGCAGCTAAACTGCGTGGCCAGTTGCTTGCTGTGCTTCTAAATCGTACCCGCGCTAGTTGGCTCGGACAATCGTTGTCCCTTGCGAAATAGCGTGCTATACTGCCTCAAATAGAGCCGACATAACTGGCTTTGAGAATAGACAGGTAATTGTTGAGTGGGTTGGAAAATGGATAGTCGCCAAAATCTCCCCAGAAATTAAAAGTGGTTAATTGCTGATGAAAACGAGACAGACAGAAATCGTAGTTGTGAATCCTGTTCAGCCGGAAGCCGAGAAAATCGAGCATGCGGCCAGCCTGTTACGCGCGGGCGAAGTTGTGGTTTTTCCAACCGAGACGGTCTATGGACTTGGGGCGGACGCCTTGCAGGTCGCCGCCGTCGAGCGAATCTTTGAGGCCAAAGGCCGACCATTCACTGACCCCTTGATCGTTCATATAGCCAAACTCGCTGAACTGGAAATGTTAGTGGCGGAGGTTTCGGAGCGGGCGAAGCTTCTGGCCGAGGCTTTCTGGCCGGGTCCGTTGACGTTGTTGCTGCCCAAAAGTCCACGTATCTCGGATCGTGTCACGGCGGGACTTCAGACAATCGGGGTGCGGATGCCTCGACATCCAATCGCGCACGCCCTGATCAGTGCGCTTGGTTCACCGATTGCGGCCCCCAGCGCCAATCGTTTTATGCATGTGAGTCCGACAACGGCGGCCCATGTCTACGATGACCTACACGGTCGTATTCCCTTAATCCTGGATGGAGGCCCATCCGAAGTCGGCGTCGAATCCACTGTGCTGGATTTGAGTGGCGAGGTGCCAACGATCCTGCGGCCCGGCGGTATTAGCCTTGAGGATCTGCACCGGGTGCTTCCGCTAGTTGAACTCCATCGACCAGTCAAACATGTTGAGGATCAGCACACTAATGACCGACAGCTTGCTCCCGGTCAGATGTTGACACACTATGCTCCGGCTGTTCCATTGTTGCTGTTCGATGACAGCGAGCAGGCCATGCGTGCTGCGATGCTCAGCGAGATCCAGCGTCGCAGGGTTCAGGATGAGCGCGTCGGGGTCTTGATTGCGGACGAGGATCGTGCTACTTTCGAGTCAAGCGGGGCTGTTCTGTATGCCCTGGGAAGCGTTTCGGATCTGGAACAGGTCGCGGCCAGACTTTTCGCGGGACTTCGCAGTTTGGAGACAGCAGGCGTGCAAGTGATTCTGTGTCGCAGCTTTGGCTCAGCCGGACTTGGTCTGGCGATTCGTGATCGCCTGTTGAAGGCGGCGAGCAGCAAAGTCGTAAAAAATTAGCATACCTGGTAGATAGTCGAAGATTATTTGAATACCTGTATGAGGTTGCATGGGGCGAAGCCCTTTCAATGAAGATGTATATATATAACATTGCGCACAGGAAGCTGTGAGACTGTGAAGAGGGCGAGCTAATCAAGAGGTTGTAAATGACGAATCTTCAGGGCGATCTGTAGGGAGAGACGAAGCTCAGCGTCTTCCAGGGACCGTCCAAGGATCTCTTCAATCCTTCCCAGTCGGTAAAGCAGCGAGTTGCGGTGGAGATGCATTTCGCGGGCCGTCTCGCTCAAGTTACCGTTGCAGTTGAAGAAGGCCTCCAACGTGGTGATCAGCATCGTATCTCCCTTGTTGGTATGTTCCAGTAAGGGACCAAGCGTCTCCTGATAGAAACGGGTCAGTTCAGGTTGTCCATGCAGGTGGAAGAGTAACCGATAAATTCCCAGGCGGGCAAATGAATGAATTTTCCCCTCGCCAAAGAGCCTCTGCCCGATCTCCAGTGCTTGTAATGCTTCGCGATGGGACAGCGGAATCCGAGTTATATCTCTGGCGATCCGACCAATTCCAATCGAGTATATTGGCAGCCTGGTGCCCTCATTCTGAGATCGCTGAAGGCGCTGATGCAGCCGTTCCAGCCGCGTAAAAAGAGTTTGCTCGCTTTCGGTATCAAGGGGGGTGATGGGAAGCAGGGTGGTCAGGCGTTGGGTCACGCTGCTGACCCAGGCTCCGGGCCAGAGCCGTAACAGCTCATCGCGTAACCGTTTGCCCCAGTTGGCCTGGGGGCTTCCCTCCGGAAAATTGGGCTCGGATTCAGCAAGTTCGAAGATGACCACGGCCTGGGCAATGCTCAAATCGTAGCCGAGAAGTTGGGCTCGATTATACATCTCTTCCGTTTGTTGATAATTGCCTTGCAGCACATCCAGCAGAGCCTCGGTCTGATAACGGTTTTCAACCTCGCTTCTTTCGCGCTCGCGTGCGACTTCCAACGCCAGAATTGGCGCGACCTGTCCCAATACAATCCTTTCCAGATACCCAAACCCTTCCTCGGGACCGACAAACAGAAGGTCGCCAACAATCTCATGTCGAATAACAATCGGGGCCGTGATTTTTGTCAGCAAGACTCGTTGCAACGTGGCATCGTCCAGGTCTTCTGGCAGGGATTCCGGTAATGGCTGTGGCGGGGGAGTACAGGTGCGGATCGCCCCATCGGCGTCCTGCACAATCACCCATTTCTGAACGCTATTTGCCAGGTGCTGGCAGAGTCCGGTAATTCCAATATTTTGAATCGTCAGTTGCATCAGTTCATGGGCAAGCTCGTTGGCGCTGCGTTCGATTTCACCCCGGTAAGTCACGACGAACTTGATGACATCGCGCTCAATCTCCTCCAGCGAGGTCTGGCTGGGAAGAAAGATCAATGGGAGGTGGAGTTGATTCGCAATCTGCGGGGCGTCTGGACCAAGCGCGTCAAGTGAAGGGGCTGAGACGCCCACTGCCGCAACATGCTCCTGATTCAGGCTTTTGAGGAGATTTGGCAGCGTCTCACCGATACGGCGAAGCTGCGAGAGGTTGAGCAGAGCAAGTTCGCCCCCACGAATGCTCTCGAACGCTGGAAGGCGTGCTCGCATACGGCAAGACCATGTTACCCGGCGCTCCAGTCCTTCTGACCCGGCAATTAACTGGACTTCACGCGAGGCGAGCAGGGTCAGAATATTTCGAACGGAGGCCAAAGAGGCCGATGGGGGCGAACTACTCATGCCCTCCCTACATTCTATTGTAGTAGAAGTTTAACGTCGGGTTGTTGATGTCGTTGTTGAAGTAGTACCAGCGTGTTTCTGTTCTTTCTTCGCAACTTTCTGCTTCTTGGCTTTGGCTCGATGCTTCTGCCAGGCTACACGTTTTGCTTTATTCATAATAAACTCCTTTAGGTAGTAGAAAATGTCTTCTACCAGTATATACAGCAAGCAGAGTAAGCACAATGCTTACTCTGACAAAATCGGTCCATGTGGCTGTTAATTCAGCCAACTTTAAGAATATCAGGGCCAAAGCCAGTTGGCAATGCCGCTGTTCGGGGCAAGTTTACCGGCTCACTCAGCCGACTGAGAAGACAATTATGAGTCTTCCCCTTCGACGCTGCCCTCGAAGTCAATTTCCGACATTTCCTCTTCGTCCCCACCATCGTAGTACTCATCCTCGTTGGCGTCATCGTCGTCTTCACGCTCGTAGCGCAGGACGCTTTCCTTGATATAAGCACGGATAGTTTCGCCGGTACCGGCCCCTTGTGAGGGGAAGCTGACCTTGCCGAACATTGTCGGGTGCTGATACTCCTCGCGAATGATCAGGCGAATCAGACCTTTTTCTTTGTTAAGCACGGCGGCCGCATAGCGGTTCCCGCCTTCCATGAAGTTGATCAGGCGATTGGCCAGGCGTGGCTCAATTTGACCGATCTTATCACCTGAGGCCGTTTTGACATGCAGTGAGTGGCCGCTGACCACCAGACTAACTTTATCACCAACCGCAACTTTGCCAAGCGTACGAGCAGGAGAAAGGTTGATGAGTTCTGTCATGCCTGTTTTGCCGGTCTCTTCAATGAAGAGGACGGGATCGATACCCTCGAACTTGCCACCCTGGGTGCGAGCTTCCGAGCCTTCCTCAAGCGAGGCCAGCCGGTCCAGGTTTTTCTGTGCGATGACGTTTCCAGGGCTATATTTGAGAGTCTGAGAGTAAGCTTGACGAGCTTCGGAATATTGTCCTAACTCGCTAAGAGCCTTGCCCAGACGGTTAAAGGCATCGGGTTCGGTCGGGAAAATGTTGAGAATATTTTTATTGGTGGCGGCCGCCTCTTCCCACTGGCTTTTGAGGGCCTGCTGGATGGCTTGATCGGTCCATTGTTTTTTGAGCCGCGCCTTCTCTTCTGATGATTGTGCTTGTGTCATCAAACGCCTCCTCCATCTTCACAGAAGATATTGTTATGTATGTGGTTTGCCTATTATACAGTAACCATGCAACCTTGTAAGGACCACGCCGTGGCCCGCTCTACCTGCACGTTTACGCTACTTCCAATCTGAACCGTAGACGGTGTGCCTTCTTGAGGGAAGAAGACAAGTTTATTGGCCCGATCGCGGCCCTTCCAGAGATTTTTGCCATGTGTTGTTGTTAGCTCTTCAATCAAGACCTCATCAGGTTTACCGACGTACCCTTGATTGATCTCATAGGCGATCTTGCTTTGAATATCTTCTAAGGCATGGAGCCGGCGCTTTTTCTCCGCCAGCGGGATGTCATCAACCCAGCGGGAGGCGACAGTACCGGCGCGGGGCGAGTAGGCTGCGACATGTACGACGTCGAAGCGAATCTCTTCGATCAGATCCAGGGTGTGCTGGAACTCTTGCTCGGTTTCGCCGCAGAAGCCAACGATGATATCGGTTGAAAGCGATACTTCAGGCCACCATTCCCGCAACCGTCCGATCAGGGCCCGATACTCTTCCAGGGAGTAGCCGCGCTTCATGCGTTTGAGCATATCATCGTCGCCCGATTGGACGGGGATATTCACATGTTCCATCACTTTTGGCAGGGCGGCCATCCGCTTGATCATCTTGTCGGTCATGTGGCGAGGATAGGAGGTCATAAAGCGAATACGCTCCAGACTATCAATCTCGCTGAGTTCGGTCATCAGATCGGCCAGATCTGGTTTGTTGGGTAGATCCAGGCCATAGGCTTCAACGGTCTGGCCGAGCAGCGTTAGCTCTTTTGCGCCTTTGTTGACCAGAGAGCGGGCTTCCAACAAGAGTTCATCTTTGGGGCGACTGCGCTCACGACCTCGGCGATATGGCACGATACAATAGGTGCAGACCTTATTGCAGCCAAGAATCACAGGCAGCCAGGCCGTTGGACCGGATTTCGCCGGTTCGATTTTTGTTGGATAGTGGGCGATGCGCTCTCCAGGCCTGGGCGTGATTGCCATTGGCAGAACGCTACGATTGCTGCGCGTGATTGTCGAAGCGGCGATGGTTGGCTGTATCGGTTTGGGGGCCTCTGTCTCTACCGGATCGTTTGCTTCAAAAGTTGAGGTCGGGATTTCAAAATCCTGATCGAGATCGGGGTTGAAATCAATCTCCAGGAAACCAGCGCCCGAGATCGGTGTCCAACGCTCCTCCAGAAAATGTGGCAGAATGTCCGCCTGCTCGACCTTCATAAAGAGGTCGATGTGGGGATAGCGTTTGGTCAGATCATCGAGGGTTTTCTGGTTGCCGATCATGCAGCCCATCATCGCAACCAGCATATCGCCGCGCTCGGCTTTGGTATGTTTCAGTTTCGCCAGCAGGTTATGGGCTTTCTCTTCTGGAGCCTGGCGTACGCTGCATGTGTTGAGTACCACCAGATTAGCCTGATCCATACTGACTTCTTCCCAACCTAGTTCATCAAGAAGGGTTTGGATACGCTGCGAGTCTGCCTGATTCATCTGGCAGCCAACAGTCCAGATATGATATTTCCCGTGTGGAATACTGGTGGTCGTGGTCATCGCTTTGCCTCTCTCCGAGATCTAGAGTTCTAGTATTGTGTCTGCTGTAATTCTCGCTCTAGAAACGGTATTATAAGCTATGGAGCGGAAGATGTCGAGACCCCGATGCCGCTATCCACACTGCCAGAGGAACTTGCCAGACCTGCCTTACCAGTTAATAAAAGAGCTAACAGATTTTCCAATCTTTGTTTTTCTATGCGAATTCTGGCACGTATACTTAAAAATTAGAAGGTACATGGGCTGATCAATAGCCACTAAGGTCAGGGAATGGAAATATTCAGATAAACTGTGCTATTGTAGTTGATATATATTTTGAATGTATGTATATATTGCAGTCGTGGTGTATGTGGAAGGGAAAAATATATGTCAAGGACATTTAAAGTAAGTCTACTCATGACATGTGTGATCCTCGTAATTGGACTTGGCGTCTGGTACTACGCCCCTCGTTTGCCAGCAGGGGCCTTTGGCTCCTTTGGTTTTCAATCCTCTCCCCAGGTAACGAAGTATGTCTTACCCCCGTATCATACGGGTGCCTCGGCACCCTATTCGATTAGTGGCAACACTATCCTGGGGAACAATGGCCAGCCCTATCAGTTTTATGGAATTGGCCGCGATAGCCTGGAATATTCCTGCACAGGCGACGGTCATTTCAGCAAGCAGGAGCTGGCGTATCTTGGGGCGGGCAAGAATACGTCTACCGCAACCTATTGGCGAGCGAATACAGTTCGTTTGCCTCTATCAGAGGATTTCTGGCTGCATGGGCAACCGAAGATACAATGTACGGCCCAGCAGTATCATGCTCTTGTCAGGCAGGTCGTTAATACT
>DASSXK010000622.1:0-3232 GCA_035703945.1 Ktedonobacteraceae bacterium
TTGATCTCACGATAAAACGCTCGAATTTTATTATTGCGAATTTTGATCGCTTCCAATTGTTCCCACTTAACGCGACCAGTTGAGTACGAAATACCCTGATCATTTGCCTTTATATGTCCAAATGTAAGTACTTCCCCAGCCTCAAATCTGGCAATTGTTCGAGGAAGCTGGCAGCGAGTCACTTCTTCAATAATTATTTTGATTGTAGGGCTGGCCGAATTAGAAAAAAGGATAGGAACAAATTTAATCGCACTTTTATCCTTCCGCTCCAACTTGCTGACTTTACCATATTGCAAATATAGATGTTCCACTTCATCCCAGCGAATCGCTTCAACTTTTTTTCGGGAGATCTGCATCAACCCTTCGCTGCAAAGATACAAGTTGGGAGTTAGCTTCAAAAAATCTAAAGGGGCCTTGATAACCACAGGGCCCAAGATACCGCACAACTTAACGAAATCTAGCAATACATCATCATGGAGCGTTTTCAACCAGATAAAAGAGCTTTGTTGATTGGCAGGGACATATGCGAACGTTGGATACGAGTGGAAGAGCCAGGTAAAGGCAATATAGCCATAGATGTCATAGCAAGTCCAGACCAGAAGAATTAAATACATAAATACCACTTCAAAAACTGGAAAACGATATGCATTCTTATGCTTCATAAGAGGTGTTCCTACATTATGGCTGCTGGCAAGCTCATAGATGTGGGCGGGAATCTTATCATCCGGATTAAGTGAGGAAATCAAAGGGTGACTCCATCAGTTTTTGTAAATAAGCGCAAGGATATACTTCTATTCTTTATAAACGCACAGGATCGATATATACAAAACCAGATAGCACTATTTACTCGATCAAGGTTGAGCTTGTGAAAAAGCAAGAAATATTCGCTTCGGCCTGGAATAGTAAGAATCTTCTCAAAGTGCTATCATCAGCCTTTAGATGCTTTATTTCTTCAGGAAAGATTCCTGCCTGGAAGAACCACAATCTACGCCAGCAAGCTGACAAGACCGGAAGGAGTCCCGCTTGACTACCACATTTGTCTTAAAAAATATGACTTTAATAGATGGCACAGGTCGTCCGCCTCAGGAGAATGCCGTCCTGGTGATCCGCGAAGGAAAAATCGCTTTTGTAGGAAATGCTATTGAATGGCAGCCTGAACCAGATGAGCCAATCAACACGCTTGATCTACAAGGAAAATATGTTATTCCTGGCCTGATCGACTGCCACGTCCACCTGGCAATGGATGGTCCTCCCGATAGCAAACTCGTCGGGGAGCGGGCCTGGACGACCTTACTGATGCTCAAACATGCTCAGAACAGTCTGGCGGCGGGTGTAACAACCCTGCGGGATGTGGGCGGACGGCACGGTCTGGAATTCTCCGTCAAACGGGCGATTGAACAGGGCATGTGGGTCGGTCCCCGTATGCAACTTGCAGGTAAACTGCTCTCGATGACTTCAGCGGGAACCGAGTATTACGATGGCATGTACCGCGAAGCCGATGGCAAGGAAGAGGTACGTAAGGCCACACGCGAACAGCTCAAAGCGGGCGCGGACCTGATCAAAGTCATGGCAACAGGAGCGGTCCTGACGCCTGATGAAAATCCAGATACGATCCAATACAGCCGTTCAGAGATAGCGGTGGCAGTCAACGAGGCCGCAAAGGTGGGAAAAAGCGTAGCCGCCCACGCTCATAGTTTGCAAGGCATCCGCAATGCCGTCGCGGCCGGGGTCAAAACGATCGAGCACGGAACATATCTCAACAAGGATGAGCACCTGATGAGTGTGATGGCCGAGCGCAATATTTTTCTGGTTCCTACCCTGAAAGCGGGCTTCGATGTGCTCTACGGCGATCGTCCCGGCGTGCCAGATTGGATTCGAGAGAAACTGAAATATATCCAGGAGGATGCGCTTCTAAGCGTTCGGCAGGCGCTTAAGCTCGGCGTGCCGATTGCGATGGGGACCGACGCCGCTACCCCTTATAATTATCATGGTGACAACGCCCTGGAACTCACCTGGATGCAGCAGGCGGGTCTTTCCCCGATGCAGGCAATTGTGGCTTCAACCGCCAATGCCGCCCGGGCCCTGGGCTGGGAAAACTGGTTGGGAACCCTGGAGGTCAACAAAGTCGCGGACCTGGTTGTGCTGGCAAGCAATCCCCTGGATGATCTTCGCCTGCTGGCAGATCGTAGCAAGATTGAGCTTGTTATGAAAGGTGGGCAGGTCGTTGCCCGACCACCCCATTACGAGCAAAGCGGAATCCCCGAAGAAATGATGGCAGGGGCCTGGCTCTGCTGTGGACTTCCCTCGTTGGAAGATTGATTGAAAGAGGCAGATGGGTACTTCCTATAAAACACCCATCTGCTTCTCGATAGTTAGCGCAATATCTCGGCCTTCTGACGAAACTTCCCCATTGCGCTCTTATACAGCGGGGCAGCCAGAGACCGCGCCCGAGGAATCTGAATACGTTCATACATCCAGTCAAACTTGGCCCGAACATAGTCTGGCGTCCAGCCATTTGAGGTAGTATATGTCTCTTCCATTCTCTTCAGGAAGAAATCGATATTCACCTCCAGGAAACTCAGGCTGTCCGCCGCCTGGACCAGATTCGCCTCAGGCCAACCACCGAACTCGTGTGCAGCGATCAGGCGAGCAACCTCCACAATCATCGCCTCTGGTGCCTGCTGACCCCGCAGATACTCACCCACGATGCGTGCGGAACGCTGCATATGAGCCTGATTGTAAATAGGATCATCGGGTCCCCAAGACGGAACCAGTTGAGGACTATCGGGACCTGGGAAGGCCCGCTCCATGTCATGGGTCAGGGCCGCCAATAACAGGGTCTCCGAAGCCGTCGGCTCGATCTGCCGCAACCACTCTTCGGTCTTTAGCAAGTGCTCGGCGCTGCGTCCATAATTTTCTTCAACCCAGAGGCGCGAGGATGCAAGCAAATCGCTCATTTTACTGCTCCAATTGCGGGTTTGCCCCATGTAACCGTTGCCACTACCTGCAAAGGAATCATACCAACTCCATGATACGGTGCCAGCAGATCTCGCACCTGCTGGTCAAAATCCTTTGTCCCCTGTGGTCCCAGGCGTTCGCTGGTAAAACTACTTCGGGAATGCAGTCCCACAATAAATTCATCGATAGATTGGTAAAACGGTATCGGCGCAGTCGATTGTTGGCTGATTCGAAGAAAATAACCCTGCTTCTCCAATTCTGCAATGGCTTTAGC
>DASSXK010000283.1:0-2835 GCA_035703945.1 Ktedonobacteraceae bacterium
CCCGGCCAGGGAAACGGGCGGCAAAACGCTGGGTCGCCTGAGCCGTCAGAGCGATCTCTGGAACGAGGACAATCCCGCGTTTCCCTTGCTTGATAATCGCTGCCAGCGCCTGAAGATAGATCTCTGTTTTACCGCTGCCAGTGATACCGTGCAGGAGAAGCGGGCGCAGTGGCTCTTTATCTTCGATTGGCAGGCCATCATCGATCGTCTGCTGGAGTATCTCGTCAAGCACCGTTTGTTGCTGCCTGGTCAGTGTGAGAGGCTCCGTGGCTTGAATGACACGACCCAGGAGGGGATCGCGCTGAACCTCCTGTTCTTCAATCTCGATCACGCCTTCGTCTGCCAGTTTTTGAACCTGATGGATGGTCAGGCTGCTGGCTTTGGCAAGCATATTGGGGGTCCATTGCTGGCGAGACGGCATACCCTGGGCGCGGTGGCTTTGCTCCAGCAGTTCTATCGCGGCAAGCCGATGCTGGGCCAGCAATCCCACTTTATTCTGCATGCTCAAGCTCGGAATGTTGTTCGCCTCGGGCAGGGACCAGGGAGATACTGGAACCTGTTGGCGCTGACGACGCACATTATCCGGGGCCATCACGACTCCCGTCGGCTCGGGCAGGCTCTCTTGTAGACATTCGAGGGTGACTGTTCGCCAGCGTGCAAGCTGTTCTCCCTCCAGAAGAAGGTTGACAATTCGTTTGCGCCGAACCTTTGTGCGTGGGGGAGCAAGCTGGGCCTCGCGTTCGATCAGACCACTTTCAAGAGCCTCTTTGAGAACCTCACGGCTTTTCTTCGGACCAAGCATAGTCTTCAGTTGTTCAATATCCAGGTCACCGTCGGCCAGCAGCAGACCTCGTAGGGCTTGCAAACGCAGAGGTTGCTCTTCTCGCTCGTTCTTGTTTGTTATATGCTCCTCCTCTACCAGGTGAAGGACGACGCGCGAACGCTGCATCAGTCCAGGTGGCAGCATCATCTGTGCCACCTGAGCCAGAGAGGTGACATAATATTCTGCAATCCACTCCGAGACAATCCGTTGATGAAGCAGCAGCGCCGGTTCGGGATCAAGGATGCTATGCAGAGGGCGCACGCTTGTTGCGTTTTCGCTGCTCGCCTCGTCTTCGGGAGCGAGCACATTCCAGATGATCCCTTCAACCAGTCGATCTCCGTAAGGGATCGCGACAAGCTGGCCCTCCTGAAGCTGAGATTGCAAATCTTCAGGTACAGAATAGGTTAGTAAAGGATGCTCGCTTTGCCAACTAGCGGCGGAGGTCAGAACTTCAGCAAGCACTAACGCCTCCCAAATTCGTTTTCGAGGGCGGAACGACTAAAATGAACCATTGTGGGGCGTCCATGGCAGCAGCTAAAGGGCGCTTTTGTGCCCTCTAACTGCTCAATCATCTCGCGCATTTCGCTAACGGTTAGAAAGTAGTTAGCTTTAATTGCAGCCTTGCAGGCGACGTTTGCCAGGGCATGCTCTTCCCAGGTTTCGGCATGGCCCAGACTCTCGGGGGCCGTGAGATCTGCCAGTATTTCGCGCAGCGAAAGGGCATTGATCTGCTTCATCAAAACGTTGGGGATGGCGTGTGTTTCCAGATAGTTATTATCGTGCAATTTGAAGGTGAAGCCGATCTGCTCCAACTGGCTCATATGGTCCTCAATCGCTCCCACTTCGCCTGGAGTTAGTTCCAGCTCGATCGGAGTGAGGAGCAGTTGAGAAAGTGGTGTGCGCGCCTGTAAGGAGGCAACCATCCGTTCGAGGAGGATACGTTCGTGCGCGGCATGCTGGTCGATCAGGAACATCCCATCGGGTCCCTCGGTAACGATAAAGCTCTGAGACAATTGACCAATCACACGCAGCGGTGGAAGTTTCCGCATAGTCGGATCAGGCATGAAGCTGGTAGGGCTATGCGTTTCAGGCAGGCTGAAGATCTCAACTGGCTCTTCTGGCCTGACGGCTGTCGTCTGGGACTCAAAGCTGGGAGTTTCAGGCTGAGGTGCGTCCGTGACAGGTTGAGGTGTCTCCGTGACAGGATTGTTGCTTAACGGCCCTGATCTCTGGCCTGTTCGGGTGCTGGCTTCGGCCCGAATATGGCTTTGCCAGAGACGGGACTGCATCGGGGGCCGTGTACCGTTCTCTTCTTCCGTTACGGTCAGCCAGGGATTATCGCGTGGAAACTGATTCTGGATGGCCCGGGTATCCTGCTGATTCAGCGGGAGCGCCTGCTCCGCTTGAATGCTTGCTGGTTCGATAGGGGCGTTGAGAATCGCATCCAGCTCAGGATCACCCTCCAGCGTATCTTCGTTCATATTTGCTGGCTCTGCCTGCCTGTCAGGGGTTGGGCGGTTGGCGGCTGGAAGCGACCAATCGTTGGTGAGATTTTTTGTCGCCGGACTGGATTGGGCTGGTGCTGGTTGGGAAGATGCGGGACCACGTTGGCCCCAGGTCGGAATTTCGGCCTCTTCCAGTACCGCTTTGCGGGTTGCACGCATGAGGGCGGCATAGATGCGTCGTTCTTTGAGGAAACGGATCTCGGTTTTTGCAGGGTGAACATTGACATCGATATGGGCCGGGTCAACCTCGATATTGACGATCGCAATCGGATGGCGACCACTGAGGAGCAGTGAATGGTAGGCCTCTTCGACGGCCGCGTTGAGCATGCGACTCAGCACCCAGCGCCGATTCACAAAAAAGGAAAGATGTTGGCGCGTGCTTTTATAACAGGTTGGGCGGCTGACATAGCCAGTGACACGAGGATATTCCGGCTCGTCCTCGCGTATTTCACCCTGGATAGGAACCATCTGATCGACAACGGTCAACCCATAAATTTCCAGCAAGAC
>DASSXK010000287.1:0-4668 GCA_035703945.1 Ktedonobacteraceae bacterium
TGAGCGTGCTTGATCACGCGCTGGCACCAGGAAAGGTCTCCGGGCCGCGCTACAATCCAACTGTGATGTCTATGGTTGATCGCTAGACAACAGCCCTGGCATGTGCCAGTTGGGTAGTCATCCGGTATCACACAGGTAGCCCAACTGGCTTCCTCTTTTTTCAAGTCTGAGATATTTATCTCTATGCCGATTTTGCAAGCAGGAGTTACGATAATGAGCAATAACATTGAAGGAAAAGTCATTGTCATCACGGGCGCGAGTAGCGGACTGGGCGAGGCCACGGCCCGGCTTCTCTCATCCCAGGGAGCTACTGTCGTGCTCGGTGCGCGGCGTGTCGAGCGTATCCAGTCCCTGGCGGACGAGCTAACTAAAAATGGTGGTAAGGCTCTTGCCATTGCAACAGATGTCACGCAGCACGAGCAGGTGAAGCACCTGGTTGATAGCGCCGTGGAGACATATGGGCGGATTGATGTCATCCTTAACAATGCTGGCTTGATGCCACATTCGCCCCTTGAGCGCCTCAAGCTCGACGACTGGAATCAAATGATTGATGTGAATATTAAGGGCGTCTTGTATGGTATTGCGGCGGCGCTTCCGCACATGAAGCGGCAGAAATCGGGGCAGATCATCAATGTTTCCTCGGTGGCTGGTCATAAGGTTCGACCCGGTAGCGCCGTCTATGCGGCGACCAAGGCGGCTGTGCTGATGCTCTCCGAAGGGCTGCGTCAGGAAGTGAAGCCTTACAATATCCGCACAACAGTGATTTCACCGGGCGCGGTCGCGACAGAACTGCCCAACAGTATCACCGAGCCGGATATTGCCGAGAACGTTAAGAAACTCTATGAGCACGCGATTCCGGCCGATTCGTTTGCGCGAGCAATCGTCTTCGCGATGAGCCAGCCGGAGGATGTGGATATAAACGAGATCCTGTTCCGCCCCACCAGCCAGGATCTCTAAGCTCTCACTTCTTTTATCATGCCAGAGTCGGCTTGTCCAATCAGTCCGACTCTGGCATAGGAGACCTCTATGGCACAATCAAAGTTTAGCTCTGCAATCCAGGGCGTCAGTGAAATCGATATTACCGTGACCGGTCGAACCTCTGGTAGATCACATACTTATCCCATCTGGTTCGTCGTGGATGGCGAGATGCTCTATCTGATACCGGTGAAAGGATCAGATACCGAATGGTACAAAAACGTGCTCAAAAATCCGACCATTCGTCTGACCTCAAAAGGGCAGACATTTACTACAAACGCTCGGATTCTCACTGATGAAGCACATCTCAATCACATCCTTGAGAAGTTTCGAGACAAATACGGGCGGAACGTGAAATCCTATTATCCCAAATACGATGTTGCGCTTGAAGTTTCACTTGCGTAAAGGGTTTGGCCTGGTTCTGGCATGGGCGTTTGAGGCCTGAGAGCGATACGAAACGCAGGCGTTATATATCGTGTATTAGTACGTTGAAGTGGCAACAAGATCTACGCAGGTCTTGTTGCCACTTCTGTTTTACGCTGAGAAAAGATGAGTTTTGACTTATCCTTCTCTCCGATGAAGGATCTCATAGAGCACAACAGCGGTGGCAATTGAAACATTGAGCGAGTCGCTGCTCCCACGCATCGGAATGCTGACTACGAGATCGCACAAGGTCTGCTGCTGAGGTGAAAGTCCCTGGCGCTCGCTCCCCATCAATAGGATCATGGGGGATGGGTAGTCAGCCTGTCGGTAGTTCAGTATAGCGGCATCGGATGCACCAACAACCGAATAGTTGTGAACGCGTTTCCAGTCATCAAACGCTTTGAAAGAGGCTTTCACCAGGCGCTGCGAGAAGATTGCCCCCATACTGGCGCGAAGCGCCGTCGGATCATACGCATCGGTCGTGTGATTAAGCAGAAACACGCCACGGCAACCAGTTGCGTCACAGGTGCGCAGAATCGTCCCCAGGTTGCCAGGGTCCTGAACAGCTTCCAGCGCAACCCAGTAGTCTTCCGTGGAGAGTCTTACCTGCTCCAATGCCTCCCACTTCTGGACAATAATAGCTCCAATCCCCTGCGGATTGTCCTTAAGCGAAAAACTTTGAAAAATCTCAGCACTGACATAGAGGCAGGGAAGCCCTTTTTGCCGCTGATCTTGCAGGAGTGCCTGCCCATACGGGCTCCTCAGCAATTCTGGAGCAACGATAATGTGGTGCACAAATTGCGGATGACGCAGTGCCTCTGTGACCAGACGTAGCCCTTCAATCAGCGCTAGCCCGGTTCGTTCGCGCTCTGCTCGCTTAAGCAGGGCTCGAATCTGCTTGATTTTCGGATTGTTTCGACTCGTAATGATTGTATCGGAATCGGCAGAAAAGCTCTGATGCTGTTCTGCCAGAAAGAGATGCCGTTTTTCCATAGGAAATGCCTGCCTTCCAGGTTCAAATGAGACAATGAAATTAAAGTCTCAGTCAACCTCTAAAATGGGGGATAAACCAATAAACGGAAGAGGTGATAAAAAGGGGAATGCCTGGTGCAGGTGCATCAAAGGAGGAGAAAAAGGTAAAACAACCCTTCACTTATACAAAACAAAACTGTATAAGTGTAAATGCGAGTGAAACGCTCTTAATATTGAGCCGTGCCTCCTTGTAACCCTCTACTCAGGCATACAAGGAGGCAGGAACATCTGCTTGAACAACGCGGATATAACGTGATCTCATGAATGAAATGTATCATGAAGCCCGATTGGTGTCAAGAAAGGTGTTCCTCACAAAGTCCCCTTGATTCTGCCTGTTATCTTGCTCCAGTGAGTTCTATCCTGATCATCAGTCACATTGGCGTGGAAAAAAAGTTATAATACTAGCACGGTCTTTTTCTACGTTTGAGTCGATCAGCCCTGCTTGACTTATATGTAGACCTGTCTTGGTCATCTCGTCTCTGCTATACTTAGAGGAATAACTGCTTCTTTGGTATCTGCAAGCAGGGGATGAAATGATCGCGTGACCCTCAAATCCTGAACATGCGCATTGTTTTGATTGCCCTTGAAAGGTCATAAAAGAGCATGTCCACACTTGAATCCAGTCTTCAGCCTCGGAGCGCGGACTTCGCCAGGAACCGGGAATGGATGTTGCAGTTGGTGAGGGAGCTAGAAGAGCGCCAGGCGCAGGCCCGAGCCGGTGGTGGTGAGCGGAGCGTTCAGCGTTTTCTGTCGCGTGGCAAGTTGCTTCCACGCGAGCGTCTTGAGCTGTTGCTCGATCCTGGTACCCCTTTTCTGGAGCTTTCGCCGCTGGCCGCGTATGGGATGTACAACGGCGAATCTCCCAGCGCCTCACAGATCACGGGTATCGGCATCGTGAGCGGAACCGAATGTATGATCTGCGTCAACGATGCCACGGCCAAAGGCGGCTCGGTCTATCCAATGACACTCAGCAAGTCTCTACGTGCCCAGCGTATCGCCGAGGAGAACCATCTGCCCTGCATCACCCTGGTGGAATCGGCCGGGGCCAATCTGCTCTATGCCGCTGAAATATTTGCCGATGTTGGTGGCAAAGGCTTTGCCAATCAGGCCCGGATGTCCGCCAAAGGGATTCCCCAGATTGCGCTGGTCTTCGGCTCATCGACGGCCGGGGGAGCCTATATACCGGGGATGAGCGATTATGTTGTGATGGTGCGCAAGCAGGCCAAGGTCTTTCTTGGCGGTCCGCCACTGGTCAAGATGGCAACCGGCGAGGATATAGACGATGAGTCGTTGGGAGGAGCCGAGATGCATGCCCACGTCTCAGGCGTCAGCGACTACACGGCTGAGGATGATCGGGATGCCATTCGGATCGGTCGCCAGATCGTGGCCCAGCTAAACAGCGAGAAACGCCTGGCAGGCCGCCGCCAGGCCTCCGTTGAACCGGCCTATGATCCCGAAGAACTGCTGGGAATCGTGCCCGCCGATCCGCGTATCCCCTACGATATGCGTGAAGTTATCGCACGGTTGGTTGATGGCTCCGAGTTCCTGGAGTTCAAACGCGATTACGGTCCGACTCTGATTACCGGTCACGCGCATCTTAATGGCTATCCGGTGGGGATTCTGGGCAACAACGGCGTGCTGTTCTCCGAGTGTGCCTTGAAGGCCACGCAGTTTATACAACTGTGTAACCAGTCGCGTACGCCTTTGATTTATCTCCAGAATATCACCGGTTTTATGGTTGGCTCCAAGTATGAGCGCGAGGGCATCGTTAAGCATGGCTCGAAGATGGTCAATGCTGTGGCTACCTCGACGGTGCCGCAGTTTACCATGATAGTGGGTGGCTCGTATGGCGCGGGTAACTATGGAATGTGTGGGCGAGCGTACGATCCGCGCTTCCTCTGGACCTGGCCGAATAGTCGCGTGGCTGTGATGGGCGGCGAGCAGGCTGCCGGTGTACTGGCGATTGTGCAGGAGGAGCAGGCCAAAGCCCGAGGAATCGAGCCGGACCGCCAGCAGATTGCCGTGATGCAGGAGATGACCCGGCGCAAATTCGATGAGGAATCGTCTCCATATCATGCCACCGCTCGCCTGTGGGATGATGGCATCATTGATCCACGTGATACCCGGCGTGTGTTGAGCATCGGTCTCTCCGTTGCGCATAACGTTGATTTTGTCTCGCAAGGTGCGCCAAATTATGGCATCTTTCGCATGTAATGTATTTCTATTGAAAGACAATTC
>DASSXK010000486.1:0-11240 GCA_035703945.1 Ktedonobacteraceae bacterium
ATGTCATGAATCGCTTTCCATCCAACACCGCACTTATCTTAATTGATATTCAGAAAGGCTTCGACGAGCCTTACTGGGGACGACGTAACAACCTGGACGCAGAAGCCAATGCCGCCTCTTTACTGGAAGCCTGGCGCGACAGCAAACGACCAATCTTTCATATTCAGCATCTCTCGTTTAATCCCAACTCGCCCTTGCACTCTGACCATCCCGGCCACCATCACAAAGACCTCGTACGACTACGCGAAGGGGAGCCGCTCCTGACCAAACATGTCAACAGCGCCTTCATCGGCACCACTCTGGAACAACAACTCAGAGTGCAAGGCATCACAAGCGTCGTCATCACAGGTCTCACCACAAACCATTGTGTCGAGACTACCACCCGCATGGCCGGCAACCTGGGCTTTGATACCTACCTGGTCTCCGATGCCACCGCGACCTTCGACCGCACCGGACCCGATGGCGTCCACCATACCGCCGAAGAGATCCAGTCGATGACTATAAGCAATCTCAACGAGGAATTCGCCACGATTGTCACGACGGCCGAGGTTCTGCAAGCTATCAAGGGGCCGGAGGCCGCAGCAAAAGCGGGCCAATAAAGACGGTTACAGAGATATTGAGGCCGACATCTCGATCCATCCATCACCCACAAAGATGAAGGAAGCCAGCAAACTTTCGAACGCTGGCTTCCTTTGTTTCAAAGAGGATTTTCAGCAGGCCACAGAGGCGCTACAAACGGATGGTTGTTCCTTTACGAGCGCTCTCCTGAGCGGCCTCGATGATGCGTAGCGTCACCAGCGTCTCCTGAGCATCGACGGGTGGTTTGCCATTGTGCAAAATCGCATCCCTCATCAGGTCATAGTAGCGTTCGTAGCTGCCAGGCAGTGTCTCAATCGGACCATCGAAATGCAGGCCATTCACGTCGGTCGAAAGCAGTCCCCAGTGTGAAGTGGGTTCGATTCCCCAGCCAACGTCGCCCGGTCGCAGGCCCTTGCGCAGATCGGCCTCTTGAGGATCGATCTCTTGTTTGACATAGCTACCAAGCAGTCCATTTACGCGCAGGTGCGAGCCAGCGATCCGGCCCAGCATCGTCATATGGAAATGAGCGCTGACGCCGTTTTCAAACTCGACAGCCACAAACGTATCGTCATCCACCTGCACGCCGGGTCGTCGTCGCGCCAGTTCGGCATAGACGCTTTTTGGCTTCCCAAACAATACAACAGCCTGATCAATCAAGTGGCTACCCAGATCGTATAGCAAACCACCGGCATCCTCAGGGGAGGCATCTTCGCGCCAGGCATTGGCGCGAGGCGTTGGGCGATAGCGATCAAAGCGGGACTCGTAACGGGCAACGGGTCCCAGCATATTGGTATTGAGGATCTGTTGCAGCGTCAAGAAGCCATTATCCCAGCGCCGATTCTGAAAAACTGAGAGCAGCTTACCCGCTTGTTTGCTTGCTTCAATGAGACGCTCGGCATCGGCAACGGTCGCGGCAACGGGCTTGTCAATCACCACCGGCAGACCGGCTTGCAGCGCGGCAATTCCATAAGCAACATGCACGCGGTTGGGAGCGGTCACAACCACCAGATCGTAGCGAGCGGGTTCGCGCCAGATATCCTCAACGGAAGGCAGAATCTCGGCATTGGGATAGGCCTGGCGAGCCATCTGCTGACGCTCGGGATTTTGGGTCACAATCGCTGCCACCTGCATACCAGGTGTGGATGAAATCAGTGGAGCGTGAAATACTTGTCCGCCCAATCCATACCCAATAATAGCCACGCGTAACGTGTGCGCATTTGAACTCATATGTTTATTCTTCTTTCGGCAAGTTTCAAAACTGCAATTGAGCCCTGAGACGCTACTTCGGGGGGTGGTTTTGCTTCTCGCAGATGATAATCCTCAGCCAACCACCTCTTCGATCAGGAATAAAATATGGCTCAAAGGGGCGTGAGCATGCAGCCATCCTGACGTCGGGCCATTCAGTCTTTCATTCGTGTAATTATATCTTATTTTACCTGATGGCTTCTAACTTTTTCTGAAAGGGCTTCATGTGGGTCTTCACAGAGAAAGCGATTTAAGAATGAAGCCAGTTTCCCTGCTTCACAACGTATCCATAATCCGCTATTATATGGACAGGCAGCAAAGATAAATGAAAGCAGGAAAGATGCAAGACAGCTACATCTGGGAATCAGCCTCGCAACATACGGCGCTTTTGAAAGAGGAAGTGCATGTCTGGCGCGTCTCACTGCAACAACCGGCGGAAAAGATCTTGCAGATGAGGCAGCTCCTTTCAATGGAAGAGCGAGCCAGGGCCGATCGCTTTCACTTCGAGAAAGATCGCAACCATTTTACTGTCGCCCGAGGCAGTCTGCGGAGCTTGCTGGGTCTCTATCTTCAGCAACCGGCTGCAAACTTGATATTCCAGTACAACGAGCATGGGAAGCCTGATCTGCTTCCCAGAGCGGCCAATGGTCTACGTTTCAATATCAGTCATTCGCATGAGCTGGCCCTGCTGGCCTTCGTGCTCGATCGCGAGATTGGCGTGGATCTTGAATACCAGCGACCCAACGTCGAATTTGACCAGATCGCACGCCACAGCTTTTCACCCGATGAGCAAAATCGTCTGCGCCCCCTACCGCCGAACCTCAAGCAGCAAGCCTTCTACCGCTGCTGGAGCCGCAAAGAAGCCTATATCAAGGCCCGTGGCAAAGGACTCTGGATTGCCCTGAAGGATTTTGACGTCTCATTTCTAGCGGACGAACCCGTTCGTATCCTTGCCAATCGCGAAGACAACCGCCACTGGTTCCTCTACGATCTTCCGCCCCACCCTCAGTATGCCGGGGCGCTGGCAATTGAGGGTCTCATCAGCAGTATCCGAAGTCGGGATTGGCAGCCGTAAACGCTCCCTTTCCCAGGGGGAAATCTGGTTTACCCGGTTTTTTGGGAATAGGCCAGACAAACTCACCATCGAATGATTTCCCACCTGGTACAGGGGGCTAACTCAACAAATTATGGTTTTACCGTCACTTTTAACAGAGTGCTCGGATGAGCGCCGAGATGGACCTGGAAAATGCCAGTATTTGGAAATGAGATATACCCTAGATGGTGCGCCAACACCGTACCAGCATAATGACCACCATACAGCAAAGCCTGTGAATGATTGCTATCATTGGCAATCGCAAGGGGATCACCATCGTGAATCATTGCCACATTGGGCACAAAGTGATAGACATTAGAGATTTTCGCAATGTGAACGGCGAAATCAATGATTACTGTAAGTTTAACGCTCGGATGGTCCCCCAGGTGATAGACAAAGGTCTGTATCCCTTGATGGGTCCCTAACGTCGAAAATTCATCCGTTGTATGGGCTGGAATCGTGCCAGCGTAGTGTCCTCCAACGAGCATCGGCTGAGCACTGCTCGTCGTATTTTTGACGGTAAAATCGCCCGTAAAATGCCGCCTGATTGTGGCCGGGCTGAAGTAATACGTGCTCCCTTGCTTAAAAATCGAGGTGTTTGGGCTCACATTTGGAGCAACCAGAGGAAGTATCCGCTCACCACTCACCGCATAGGCCCTGGCTAAGCTACTATGACCAGAGAAGATTGTTCCCAGCATGGCTGCCAACACGATAATCATTAACCCTGGACGGATAAGCAACCAGGCTCTATTCTTTGAGACCAAATTCAGCTTAAACATACTGTATCCTTTCCACATAGTGAAATCTTCCCAAAAACAAAAAGAGCTGGTAGCAACGCATGTGAGCATTGCTACCAGCCAGTAATGCCTGAAGTATCTACTTAAGAATGTTGCGCTGCATTATAGACCGCATAAGCTTCGTTTCCATAATAAGGCGAATACATTGCCAGGGGTTGGTTAGAGTATTTGTAGTCGTTATGGCCATTGACATAGCCTCCCGACGAGCTATTGTAGATCAACCAGGCCCCACCGCTTGACCCTCCGGTCATATCACAGCCAATTCCCATCGCAGGCTGCGAACCAGGGCTAGGAGTATCAGCGGTCGCATAGACGGCATCGCACTCAAACATCCGGTTCCCAGTGAAAGGAGCGGCCTGAGGATAACCAATCGCGGCATACGACAGGCCTCGTGGGTAATTCCAGGCCTCGCCAGATCCACCAACCCAGGAATTTAAGGTATAGCCATACGAATTCTTATTCATAACCGCCGCACCCAGGTCATATTCAAACCAGCCATTGCTGGACCAATAGGAGTAAGACCAGAGCTGACGAGCAGTCCAGACACCATAAGGACAATATCCATCTTTATAGCCTGGGCAAAAAACCCAGTTGGTATACCAGTTCGAGCCGGAGCCGCCCTGTACCACACAATGCCCCGCTGTATCAACCACGCTCCCATTCAGGCTGTTCACCGAGGTACCGGAACACACATAGTTCGAGCCTGTCCGACTATCCGTAAAGAAGACTTTTCCTTCCACCGAATAGGGCCAGGTATAAGTGTATCCGTTGTTTGGAACCTCGTGGCGCGTAAAAGGGAAAGGATAGGTAAGATTAGGAGACAACTTCCCTGCAACAATATCCTTTACAGCCTTTGTCTTGCTATTGTTTTTGGCAAAAATCGACGCCACTGGTTGAATTTTTACCGCTCCCCCCTCCTGAGGAATTTGCACTCGTGGGTTCGCGTTACCTTTCAGAACTGGAGTCGCAACCGGAATCGCCGTTAACATGCGTTTGGAATTCCAGTAAGACATTGCATGCAACCCACTTTGCGCTACAATTTGGCCAGAAGCCACAATCTTACCAGAAGGTGAACTTGCTTCAGCCCCCGTGATCTGTCCCGCCTCGACACTTGTGAATAAAGCCAACATACACATTAAAGCAATGAAACTGACTCTCCACATTCTATTTTTCCGCAACAAGTTTATATGTCCTTTCATAACTGTTCCAACACAGGTCCGCAATATATGGAACACATAACAATAAATGAGGATTCATTTCTCTTTAAACGTAATAGATGTTATAGAATTTTTTTGCTTCGGTGCGCTATCATGTAGGGTACAACCCCTATAAAACCTCCTAAGTAACATGATACTGATGGCTCAAAAAGCACAGCCTCAGCGACACCCCAAAACGCACAAAGACGGTGATCCGAGCGTGCAAGCAGTTGCATTGATCGAATCACCGTCTCAATTATTTCTTTGCTATATCCTGGACACTTCTTGATAGCTAGCTTTTACAATGGAGGAGCTTGCCAACCTCCCAATAACTTTTCCAGTTTCCCAGCGACTGCCAGAGCAACATCCTCGCGCCAGGGTCGCGCCACCACCTGTACCCCAATCGGCAACCCATCAGGGGAGGTCCCAACCCGCACCACGACAGCCGGATAGCCCGTCAAACTAAAGGGGAGCGTATAACTGAATTGCTGCACCATCCCCTCGCCGCATAAAACGGCCGGGCTGGCGGCAGCCGGACAGAGGAGCACATCGCAGCCCCGCATAAAACCCAGCATGCGACTGCGAAACGTATCCCAGCGAGCAAGCAACGCTTCAATCTCACCACCACTCATCTCAGCCTGACGCCAGTAATTCACCGTAATATCAAAGGCCTCAGCAATTCCCGATGGGCAGCTTTGCTCGACCCGCAGCCCGGCATTTTGCAGGCAGTGCGCGGACTGATTGACGCCTTCGACTGTCTCAGGCGTCGGGGAAGCCACACCATCATCAGTAAAAAAAGCGACCCGCAACGCAGACAAATTCACATCGACAGAATCACGCAACGGCATCGGAACAACGCCCGAATCGGACCAATCCTCGCCGAACAAGATCGGCAACATCAGAGCCAGATCTTCAACATAGCGCGCCATCGGACCAACCTGACTGCGAGGATCACTCAAACCGCCAGCAAGACCATAGGCACCCGTCGCCGGAACACGGCCCGAGGTTGGCCTCATACCAGCAATCCCGCAGTAATGGGCGGGCAGGCGAATACTGCCCCCGGAGTCGCTGCCCAATCCCAGTGGGGAGCCGGCCGCCGCGATGATCGCCGCCTCCCCACCGCTGCTCCCCCCAGGAGAGTAATCCCGGTGATAAGGGTTGCGGGTCGCACCGTAAATCAGGTTTGTGGTTTCGCCGCCAGCTCCTCCAGGGGGACAATTGGTCTTCCCCAGCAGAATCGCGCCCGCGTCCTTCATACGCTTCACAACCACGGCGTCCCGTTGGGGAATAAAGTTTTCACGCTCCTCCAGACCGGCGCTGGAGATGATGCCTGCCGTCTCAAATATATCTTTGGCCGTAAAGGGCAAACCATGCAATGGGCCAGCGCTGCGCCCTTGAGCCGAGAGGGCATCTAGCTCGCGGGCACGAGCCAGGGCAGCCTCAGGCGCAAGTTGCACAACAGCATTGATCTGCGGATTAACCTCAGCAATTCGACGCAGGCAGGCCGAAACAAGCTCTTCAGAAGAAATTTCCCTGGCCTGCAACGCGCTCAACATACGAGTTGCCGAGGTAGAAATCCACTCTTCCATCACAATCAGCTCTTTCCAGGCTAAAACTCAATGCCTTTTTGGGCCTTGACCCCGGCCTGATAATGATGCTTCACTTCGGTCATTTCCGAAACCAGGTCGGCATAATCGATCAGTTCCTGCGGGGCATAGCGACCGGTAATAATCAGGTGAAGACCAGCCGGGCGCTGATCAAAAACAGCCCGAATTTCATCCCAACTGAGCCAGCCATATTTGAGCACATAGGTCATTTCGTCCAGTACGATCACATCATAGTTACCAGACAGGATTTTCTCGCGGCAAATCTCCCAGCCAGCGCGTGCCAGCGTCTTGTCCTTCTCAATATCATCTGAAAGCCAGGTAAAACCATCGCCGAGAGGATGCATCTCGATCCCAATCTTGCGGGCAGCCTTCTCCTCACCCCAGTTGGCTGTGCGGGCCTTGATAAACTGCAACATGCAAACACGCAGCCCCTGTCCCCAGGCCCGCAGCAGCAGACCCATTGCAGCCGTCGTTTTCCCTTTCCCATTGCCGGTATTTAAGATGACGAGTCCTTTTTTCGTCATCTTTTTCGCCCGCAGCCGCCGTTTTTCGTGAATCGCCAACTGGCGGGCCAGGCGCTCTTCCTCGCTCAATGACGGATCTTCCTCGGGGTCCTCTTCACCCTCAAATTCAGTCGATTCTAGCTCTTCAGACTCAGAGGACAGGCCTTCATCTGTATCTTGTTTCTCATGCTCGGACATATAAGTATTACTTTCTTCAATCAAATAGCTAGCCGTTCACTTCGCTGACTGAACGCGCTTGAGATGCTAGCAGGAACAGTGCCAGCACCATCTTAAGCGGGGAGCTTCAAGAGCGCCTGCTTGGAAAGCGTTCAGTAGGCGCGAGAGCGCCGTTGCGAAGTGTCTTGTAATAGTTATTAGTGGGGCAACCGCTAGAGCGGCAATAAAATCAGTGGGGTCTGCATCTCGTGAGGTGTCAGGCCGCCATGATGGCCCATAAAACGCATTTCAAAGATGCCCTCATCATACCACCAGACCGATTCACCCTCATAAGGCAAGACGACGACATTCCCCAGCCGATTTAACAGCACCGGTGCAGGACTTGGACCAAAGAAGCCCAGGTCCAACAGTTCTTTTGTCTCATAGACCTCACCTCTCTCCCCAAGAAGAGTTCGCAGGTCCGCCACGACAGACGCTATCGCCTCTTCCTTAACGGCTAAAAACAGATCGCGGGCCGAGCCAGCGGGAACCAGCAACTGGCCCGCCCGATTGGTCTTCAACGAGCCTGCCAGCGCCGGAAGTTCCTTATTCAAATAGATCGTCGTCGTGGGATTCACAGCTACCTGGCCATGATCTGCTATAAGCAGGCAAGCTGTGTTATCCAGTTTATGATAGAGTTCACGCTCAAATGTGGCCTCAAGGCGCTCAAAGAAGAGGCGGATCTCCTCTTCAACCACCGGCGAATCCGGGCCTAACAGGTGACAGGTGTGATCGATCACATCAGTATAGAAGAAATAATAGCCTGGCTGCTCTGGATCAGCGAGCACGCTGCTGGCGAGCAATCTCAAAGCTTCGTCCTGGTCTCTAAAAGGCACGATGGTTGCGCCCCGGCACAACTGCCTGGAATAGGTCGAACCCGCGTAGGCCGCACTTTTAAACACATACGAAGAAATACCGTGTTGCTCTAAAGCCTGATAGAGGGTCGAGGCAGGATAAAAGGCCTCGGGAGGAAGTGATTGCCGCTTTAAGGTCTCCCGACCATTGCTACGGGCAAAAGAAAAGGTCAGAGGCGAGATCAGATCATCCACCTGCGGCTCATAATAGAACCACTCATAGACGCCGCTCTGTCCCACTGGCAGGCCGCTATTCATACAGGTCATATGTGCTGAAGTCGTTGAGGGGAATTGCGAGGTAATTTGAGAGATACACCCCTGGGACAGAGCCCGTTGCAGGAAAGGGTAGCGATTGGCATAGCGCTCAAAAAACGACCAGCCAAAGGCATCGACAAAAAACACAATCAGTTTGTTGTAGCGCCTGGGAAGCCCTCCAAAAGTCTCGATTGGAAGTCCTGGCTCGCCCTGGCCGGTTAACAAATACTGAACGGTACGTGGAATATGCGCAAAACAATAACTCTCATAAAGTGGCCGGACGAAGCAGGAAGAGAAAGGTGCGGCCGCACCCTTTTCTAGAGAATCGCGATTGAGCATTTTTGTTCCTGTCTTTCACGATATCTTTACATGTAGTGATCGCGCTTCAAACGAATCTGTCCAGGTATTAAGTATAACATCTACCTCCCATGAAGACGCCAAATGTAGAGGCATCCCTGGCTATTTCAGCATCGCTAGCGGCACACAAAATTAGATCATCAAGCGTCTAAAAGCGAGTGAAATGCAGCCTTTCTCTCGCCTTTTCGTCGATCTACTTTAAAGTGGTTATTTGCTTGCTGGCTTGCTATAGTTCAACATCCATAGAATGCCAAATTTGTCGGTCAGACTACCAAAGCTTCCACCCCAGAACATATCTGTGAGGGGCATACCAACCGTACCGCCTTCGGAGAGAGCATCAAAAAGCCGTTGGGCTTCCTCACGGGTATCTGGTTCGAGGTTGATGCTCATGTTATTGCCCCGCTGCAAGGAGTGACCCATCGATTCGAGCATATCGGTGCCCATCAGGATCGTCCCGCCTAAGATCGGCAGCTCGATATGCATAATCATATTCTTTTCCTCTGCTTTCAGAGGTGGCATATTTGGATCACTGGGAACCTCGCGCATCCGCTGGAACGGGCCACTAAATTCCGTTCCAAACACCTGCTTATAGAAGTTGAACGCTTCTTCAGTTTTCCCCATGTAATTCAAATAAATACTCACGCGTGCCATAGCTTTCTCCCTTTTGAACTTGGTCTGACTATTTTTTAAAGCACCTAATGCATATGTTACGCCAAATCCCAAGTTTTTGCAGAGAAAAGAAGCAAGCTGCTCACTTCGCTGACTGAACGCGCTTAAGAAGCCAGCAGGAACATTGCCAGAAACGATCAACGGTGAAGTGTTCCAGCTCTGCCTGCTTGCTCAGCGCTCAGTAGGCGCGAGAGCGCTGTTGCGAAGTGTCTTTAAATGGCAAGCGGCGAAATCGACGATTCTCAGACCTTCCCCGTACAATATGCTGGCAGAGCGCCAGGAAACTTGTCGGGATGGGCAAGCTGCGCAACACAACGCAGTCCCTGCACAATGCGCGGACCAGCCCGCTGAATAATATTCGCGTTAACGCGATAGACCAGGTGATTTTTCACGGCCGCGATCCCGCCCCAGTTGGGACGCTTGTAGACCAGGTTCGGATCTCCGCCAAAAGCCGGGTCCTCGGTCAAGAGAACGATCTGGGGATTGGCGGTGATAATGGCCTCGTCGGTCACTTGTGGATAGCCAGCATTGCTGCTGTTGCCATGAAAGATATTATGGGCGTTCGCATCGGTTGCCAACTCATCTCCGAAAGATGTGCCGCCAAAGACGTATGGCTTGCCAGCCGTACTATCATCGACCTCCAGCAACATGGTTGGAGCAGTCGTTCCGGCGACAGTCTTCTCAATATCGCTGACCTGCTGCTTGAGTTGCTGCACCAGTTGATCGGCCGTTGACTGCACCGACATAACGCGCCCAATTAACGAAATCTGCTGAAAGGTCTGTGAAAGGTTGGTGGCGGGAAGATCCATAACATTCAGACCAAGCTGCTTCAATTGCGTATCATAGGTCTTGGTCTCCGCTCCATAGCTCAAAACAAGGTCTGGTTTCAAAGAGACGATCTGCTCGACATTATATTCTCCGGTGGCGTTTGAAACCCGGGGAAAATGGGTCATCGAATCGGGATAGTTTGTATTATAATCAACCCCAACGACGCGACTTTGCAGATTCAACGCACCAAGAATCTCGCTGATGTTTGGAACAAGCGAGACCACACGTTGCGGCGCGCTTTTTGGCATGACGACAGGTGTGCCATAGGCATCTAGAGACGTTGATGCTGTCGGAGACGCAGTTACTGAAGTTGAAGAAGTCGTGTTTTGACCACAAGCTGCTAGCAAAAATAAAAGCGTGCAGGCTAACGCGAAGTAAGAAATGCGGGCATGAGAACGTGCAAACATGTTAAGTTAACCTCCGGGTATTTATCTGCCCAAAGTCCAGGCGCACGCTGGGGAGGTTATCGAAGACAGCCTGAAAAGCCGACACTCGCTCCTTTGACGCGAAGGACGATGAACAAATTCGATCAGGCAGGTCTCCTGGCTTCTGGTTACAAACGCTGCTCGCCCAGCCTTCCCATCCCGGCGGATAGTGGCTACCTCTGCGGTCCCGGGGCGAAGCCGCTCACCAGTTACAGTAGCGCGACTGCGTCGGATTTTCACCGACTTCCCTATTCTGTTCGGATTACAAGAACCCGAACCACCTGATCCGTTTCTTCATTAAATTGTACTTCTGAAGTATACGCAGCAATCTGAGCGATGTCAACTTAGAGTTTTGCTTCCTCCTGCAAGCGTTTGAGATCAACGGCCACGCCAGCGAACATCATATAGACGCGGGCGGCATCACGGGCTAAGCGCTGGTTAATCCAACCAAGGGCATCCCGATAGGCGCGTCCCAGTGGATGCATGGGAACCATCCCAAAACCAATTTCATTGGAAACCAGGATCACGGTCTTGGCCGCAGGTAGCGAAGCGATCGTCTGCATCAACTGGTCTGTCACGGCGATCACGGCCTCAATCTGGTCGTTCATAACCACAT
>DASSXK010000540.1:0-3295 GCA_035703945.1 Ktedonobacteraceae bacterium
CGCTTCCTCAGGGCTGGACAATGGACCTTGTTGGTATCAAAGATCCCGTTCAAGCATACGAGAAGATGACCGAGATTGCCCAGGTCGCGGACGAATCCGGATATAATTCAGGCTGGCTTGTTGATCATTTCCACACGGTTCCGAAACCTTCTCAAGAAGTAACCTTTGAATGTTGGACGAGCACAGCCGCGCTCGCTCGCGATACCAAAAACCTCCGCATCGGGCAGATGGTTACGTGTAACGGCTATCGCAACCCGGCTCTGCTGGCAAAAATGGCCAGTACCGTCGATGTCCTCAGCCACGGACGACTGAATTTCGGAATTGGAGCTGGCTGGTACGAGCACGAATATCGCGCTTATGGATACGACTATCCCGATGCTCCAGAACGCCTGCGCTATCTACGCGAAGCCCTACAGGTCATTCGAGCAATGTGGACCGAGGAAGAAGCAACCTTTGAGGGCAAATATTATCAGGTACGAGGCGCAATCAACCAGCCTAAAGGTGTGCAAAAGCCCCGTATTCCCATATTAATTGGCGGCGGTGGTGAGAAGGTCACGCTTAAACTGGTCGCCCAATATGGCGATGCCTGTAATATAGGCGGCAACCTGGAGACCATCAAACACAAGTTTGCGATCCTCAAACAACACTGCGAAAATGTTGGACGGGATTACGAGCAGATTAACCGCACCTCAACCATCGTCTGTTCCATCGCCGATACCGATGAAAAGGCGCTCGCTCAGATTCCCGAAGCCATGCGACGTCAATTCCAGGATCGTATTCAGGGTGCCCTGATCGGTGGCCCGGATACGGTTCGCGCACGCATCACTGAGCTTGAACAGGCTGGTGTAAACGAACTTATCGTCGTCTTCGCCAATCGAACGGACCCTGAACAGGTCCGCCGCTTCGCCAAAGAGTTCATCGCTTAATAGCTTTGCAGTCTCCTTGGTATTTCCTCGACCAGGCGGTCAGTCAATTGTTCTTGAAAAGCTGCCGCCTGCGGCGGCGAGGAAGATGCGGGGCACAGCCCCGCGCCCCAGGCAAGGGGCTAACACCCCTTGCTACCCCTCCTGGTCGCCTGTTGCAAAGAAGAAGGGGCTGAATGCACTGGTCCTCGCACGGTCAAGGGGCTAACGCCAATAGCTACGCTAGTAGTGTTTATCGTCATGTATCCAGGCTGGCAGGCTGCCCCACAGATTAAAGGCCATCAGGCGCGAATGCCACAGGCGCGGGGGCGAAGTTACCATTTGATCGTAGTATTGCTGAATCTCAGATGAGAACTCAAGATGATGACCATCAACATCGGCAAACTGCATAAACAGATCGTTGCCAGCGCCATGACGACCCGGACCCCAGAGGATCGGCACCTGATGGTGGCTCAGGTGATCGGCCCAGGCAAAGAAATCCGTGCGATCGGTGATGGCATATCCAATATGGTCAATCTCAGGCTGCCCTTGTAGCAAGACCAGTGCGTGATGATCGTTGTTGCAACGCAGCCAGGCACAATCTCGTAGCAGCCAGTCAGAAATATCAAAGCCCAGCTCTTCTACATAAAATTCGACCATCTCTTCCAGGCGATTCGTACGCAAGGCAATATGCTGAAGACCCGTTGGACGCAGGCTCGACTGTTTGCCAGTCGCCGCAACTCTGGAGTGGGACAGGGAATCATCGGGAACAACGAATATCTCAATCCGATTGCCATTGGGATCACTAAACCAGAGGGTATCGCCCAGGTCACTATCGCCATCGCGTGGCTCCAGGCGCAGTTCGACCCCCGTCTGTTGTAAGCGAGCGGCCAGGGCAGCCAGTTCGGCATCGCTATTCAGTTCAAATGAAAGGTGGTGCAGGCGACTGCGCGGGCCGCTGGGACGCCTTGGAGCGGGATGCGCGTCACGATTATCATGAAACAGGCCGAGGCACTGATGTTCTTCGCCAAGGGTTAGAAAGACATTCAGATCATCGCTCTCCCCGCCCTGATGCGTTGATGGCTCGGCCGAGAGCAGATCAAACCCCAATACATGTCGGTAGAAGCGTGTCTGAACCGCCACATCTGCCGACCACAATCCAATATGCGCCAAACGCTTTACTTTTACCTTCTGAATTTGTTGCTCGCTCATAACCATCCTCCTGGTCTTCAACCACAATCCAATGCTTTCTCTAATTTAGTCATCATAACACAGCAAGATGGAGCAGGGTCAATCAGATAACCAGAAGGTCATATCAACAAAAATAGACACAGATCCGAGAATGGATCGTGTCTATTCTACGTGAAAAGCACATGCTACATGTTAAAAAGAAGAATCATGTCGCAGCGAGGGCTGGTAAATGGGATACTCGGCCGTCTCCATTTCTTGCTCCTCCGTATCGGCAAGCAAAAAGTGTTCGACATCGCTGCTGGAGAGATCATAGGTCTCCAGAACACGTACGAACGGATTGGACTCCGGCATCGGCGTCTCAGGGGAAGAGGGTCCAATGGGGAAGGGCGTCTCCAGCCCATCCTTGAGTAAAAAATCCGATCCATCCATGTCATGAAAGCGCCAGAGCACCTGAAAACTGTGCCGCCAATCTACCTTCAAGACCCTGTACGCCACAATAAACAAGACCATCAGGAACATGACAACCAGTGTCAGCGGAATCAACAAAAGATACCAGACGCTCAAAGTCAGCGCCGCTACCATCGCCCCCCCGATCACCATTGAAATAAAAACCAGTGCCAGGGGCAACAAAACCTGGGCCACCTGTAAAAATTCGGGCCACCAGCTTGCATTGATAATCATAAAACGGCGACGTTGCGCCGACTTTCCCGTCGCAACCCCCCTGCGGATATTTGCGGGCCACAAAGCATGACTCACAGCACTTGCCTGCTGGGCAAGAAACTGTAGTTTTTTTCCATCCCTACCCACCATCAATTCTACTCCCAACGATAAGAAAAAAAATCCTGATCGCGGCACTGAAGTGCCGGTCTAACAACGTGGCACTTCAGTGCTTGGAACGGCACACATCCCCACCCAACAATCCACACCACATCCCTGCCGACTGTCTACATTTTCCTCCACGAGCCTATGATGTACGCCATTCCACCACAGCGTCCCCACATACCCCATCCAGCCCCCTGAAGTCACTCTCCCCCATCCATTCACGCCTTCCACACATCACACTCACAACACCCCGCGTGAATCACCACACCAACACATCCCTGGGAAAGTTACTCTGAAAGACTCAGGCTACATCACAGCTTTCGACCACACCAACCACTCCAATACGTACACAGTCAGCCCCAGCCACATCAACCCGTTTC
>DASSXK010000544.1:0-6695 GCA_035703945.1 Ktedonobacteraceae bacterium
TACCCTGGATTTTGTTTCCAATTTGATGATCTGGTACACTACTCAACAATACGTAGCGAAAGGCCAACGGGTTAGTAGTTTTTTGAGCGGCTTGATAAAAATTACTGACCGGCGCAGCTAAAACGGTAGATGTGGCGAATAAACCCTTCGAGTTTCGACCAGGATTTTCTGATCGAAACTCGAATTGCTTTCCAAAAGGCTACGGAGCGCTTTTAACGAGGCGCGCGAGATGCCAGAAAGCGGCATAAACCAGCGAAGAAGAGCCCCTTACTGGTTTCGCCAGCAAGAGCTGCCACCAGACCAAGGCCAAGACCGACGGTGATGCCAACCCTCCCGTAAGGATGGCTGACCATCTGTTTAAGTTGAGTCATAACTGTCTAACCTCTCGCTATCACAAAAGAAGTCAGCGCGCCGCTCATGTGCGGCTCGTGGGCACAACAGAAATGGATGCCATTATGGCAAACATCCTTCAATGCTGGCTCATGTAGCTGACGAATGGCTTACGACCTGCGATAGTCGTAATACTGTAAACAGTTTGTTTGCAGAACTGGATGAACTAGTTGATAAAAGGGTACACGAATTTGTTTTGTTCGTGGTTTCTAGGTATCAGCGTAACATTTTTGAGTTACAGGTGTCTAGAGAATAATTCGTAGCCTTTGGTGTTAGAGCCATAATCGCGCGAAATTTTCTTGCCTGGGCTAAACGTCGGGTTAGGATTGCATCACAAATTTAGAGGAAATGCGCAAAGTTTGTTACCGAATGGGATGTTCTTGCGTTCTCATGTGATATAGGATGACTGCAACTATCCTGATGTCTTTTTTAAAGGCTTTAAATTCATTTATAAGGGAAGCGTTGTGTATGGTTGGGATGAACAACACCACCCGCAGTTATCAACCAATTAATTCATACGGAGTCATCGGCGATTGCCATTCAGTAGTACTTGTAGCGCCCGATGGGTCAGTTGATTGGGGTTGTTTACCGGACTTTGATAGTCCGGCGATTTTCTGCCGTCTGTTAGATCAGGAGCAGGGTGGCTTCTTTCAAATTGCGCCCAGTGATTCATCGATCCCGGGGTCGCAACGGTATCTACGCGGCAGTAACGTGTTACAGACTCGCTTTGCCAGCACGCAGGGTGAGCTTGTGTTGACCGATTTTATGCCGGTCGAGACGTTGAGCGCCTGGCCGTATCAAGGGATGAACAATAATACCTGGACTCGCGAAGACGGTTCATGCCATTGCCTGGTGCGTAGCGTTGAGTGCACGTATGGTGAGTTGCCTCTTACAATGACGTTGAAGGTAAGTCCCAATTACGCGGTTTCACCAACCGAAGTAACAGTTTTGCCCGATGGACAGGGAGCGGTAATTAGCGGAGGCGGTCAACACGTCGGACTGTCTATCGTAGGGGCATATCGACTTCCTTCGTTGACAATGGGGGTTTCGGACAAAGCAGGCGATCCACATCCTGCTGTAACGTTGCAGGTGACATTGCGCGAAGGCGAGCAACTCATTTTTGCGTTGGGCATGGCTCACACACAGCAGATCGCGCATAGACTGGTTCGGGAAGAGTTGCCAACGCGCAATTTTGATTTCGAGCTGGCACATACCTTGCATAGCTGGCGCAAATGGGTGGCAGCCTGCAATTATCAGGGTCCCTATGCCGATATGGTCGAGCGCAGCGCACTGACTTTGAAGATGATGACCTATGCTCCGACAGGCGCGATTGTGGCTGCCCCAACGACTTCATTGCCAGAGACCCCTGGCGGTGAACGGAACTGGGATTATCGTTTTACCTGGCTGCGCGATGCGACTTTTACATTGTATGCGCTAAATGTGCTGGGTTTTACGGAGGAGTCCCGCGCCTTTACCCACTGGCTGCGACGCCTCTCCTATTCGAGCGGTGAAGACCTGCAAATTATGTATGGGATTCGTGGCGAGCGTGACCTGGCCGAGCATGAACTGACCCATCTTGAAGGCTATGGTGGTGCCTCACCGGTGAGAGTTGGCAACGGTGCGGCCGAGCAGAAGCAGTTGGATGTGTTTGGTGAAGTGCTGGATTGCATCCATCTTTATCGCCGCCAGGGCTGCTTTGAACGCTACGACGAGACGCTGGAAGGTCCCCTGTGGGAAATGATGCGAACACTCGTTGAGCATGTTTGCGCACATTGGCAGGAGCCAGATAGCGGCATCTGGGAAGTACGCGGCGGTCTACGGCACTTTGTCTATTCTAAAGTGATGTGCTGGGTTGCGTTGGATCGCGGCATTCGAGCCGCCGAACAGCTCAATCTGGAGGCGGATATCCTGCGCTGGCGTCGTGTTCGCGAACAAATTCGTGCAGACATCTTGATGAACGGGTATAATACAAACCTGGGAGCTTTCACGCAGTCGTATGGGGATGCTACATTGGATGCCTCCAATCTGCTGTTGCCCCTGGTTGGCTTTATCCCACCGGATGACCCACGGATGCGTTCGACGGTCGATCAGATCGTTAAAAATCTGACCGATGACGAAGGTTTTGTTTTCCGCTACCTTGGTGAGGATGGGCTTGATGGCGAAGAAGGTACGTTTACGATCTGCACCTTCTGGTTGGTAGACAACCTGGCTATGCAGGGACGCCTCACGGAGGCGCGTTCACTGTTTGAACGTATTCTAACGCATGCCGGGAAACTCGGTCTCTTCTCGGAAGAGATTGACGCTCATCAACATATTGCGCTGGGCAATTATCCCCAGGCGTTTACACATATCGCGCTGATTAACAGTGCCTCGAATCTGCAACGGGCTGAGTGGAGGATGGCGGAGCGGCAGTATCACACCGCACCTATTATCGCGGCCGTGAAATTGCAGCAGCAATAATCAATCGCATTATCCCTGAGGGTTCATGGTAAAGGGCGATGCCTCCTTCTCAATCGAGAAGGATGATGCATCGCCTTTTTTCTGGTTTTACGTTATATTACAACATGCAGTCAGCAACTTTGCATGTCCACAGCTTGTGGATGACTTTGCACGCCTGCTTATGAAGCTGACTGGATTTATGACTCGATGGTAGTAGCAAAGTAGAAGGAAGTATTCTGTGTCAGCTTCAATTCATTATCCAACGGCGAGCCTCAGGCCGCATAAAGAGGAGCAGTTGCTGAAAGGCCACCTCTGGGTCTTTTCTGGCGCCTTGCAGCAGGTCCCCAAGTGGGTCCAGCCTGGTGGGCTGTTGGACCTTAAGGATGCCCGTGGTCAGTTTATTGCCAGGGGCTATTATAACAACCGGACCGACATTGCGATTCGGATTCTCACGCGCAACAGCGACGAACTGATTGATGTCGATTTTTTTCGTAAACGTATTCGACATGCGATGGAGGTTCGAGTAAGCCTGAATACGGAACAGACCAATGCCTATCGTCTGGTTAATGCCGAGGGCGATGGCCTGCCTGGCCTGATTGTGGATCGCTATGCCGATATTATGGTAGTGCAGATTCATACCCTGGGTATGGAGCAACTGCGCCCGCTGGTTGTCGAGGCGCTTGTCGCTGAAACCGGGACCAAAGGCGTGCTGATCCGTAATGATAACCAGTCTCGTCGGCGTGAGGGGCTCTATCTTGGCCACCCCGTCGTCGCGTTTGGTGAGGTCCCCGAAAAGGTTGAGATGATTGAGAATGGTATTCGCTTCCTGGTTGATCCCTACGAGGGTCAGAAAACTGGCTTCTTCCTGGATCAGCGGGATAACCGCGAGACGCTGCGCCGTTATGTGCAGGGCAAACGGGTGCTCAATTGTTTCAGTTATACCGGCGGCTTCTCTGTCTATGCCGCTAAGACCAGCAAGGTGAATCGTGTCACAAGTGTGGATATCTCCGAACCCGCAATGGAGCAGGCACGTGAAAACTTTGTGCTAAACGGACTTGATCTTGATCTACACGAGTTTGTCGTTCAGGATGCTTTTGAGTATCTGGAGCAGGCGCGCCGCGATAAAGAAAAATTTGAAGTTGTGGTGCTCGATCCTCCGGCTTTTGCCAAGAATAAGAACTCGTTTGAGCAGGCTCTACTGGCTTACGAGCGCTTGAACATGCTGGGTATGCAGTTGTTGCGTCCCGGTGGTGTGTTAATGACTAGCTCCTGTTCGGGTGTGGTCTCAATGAAGGATTTTATGGAGACTGTAACAAAGGCTGCTGAAAAATTGAAGCTTTCTTTGCAGGTCTATGATAAATACACGAACGCTCTGGATCATCCAATCAACAAGGCGATGCCAGAAACAGCCTATCTGAAGACGGTCTTTTACCGGGTAGGTGCCTAGACTGCTACGTAATGAGGCCAGGAAGAACGATCTCCTGAATATTGAAAGGGATCGTTCTTTTTTTATTTACTTCCAAAAACGTCTTGATAATAAAGATCAGTATAGAACTGGCTAATGCATCCAGAAAATCCTCTTGTCTATGCTATGCTTGGAAAAGTAAAGAAAGAGTAACCTACCCTATGATACATCCTTCAAGGTCGCGTGCAAGGAAAAGTACTGATGAGCAGGAGGAAGCCTTTGACTTAAAAAAGGTTTTTACTGCCTTTGCTGGTCTACCTCGTGTGACGAAAATTGTGTGGGGGGCAAGCCCGTGGCTTACGCTGGGTATGGCCGGCTTTACGATTATTGGTGGTCTGACCCCATTAGGAAATGCGATCATTGCCAGGCTTCTGCTGGATAGCGTTATCCATGCTTATATGCATCATACCTTTGCGCCGGTCTGGCTTCCTGTCATTTTACAACTGGGGATTAACATACTGAACCAGATCTGTACCACGGTCATTTCTCTCTTTCAGCCGTTGCTACAGGAGCGCGTCACAGAATATGTACAGATGCAGATCTTACATAAGACCAATACCCTGGATCTAAAATTCTTCGAGGATTCTGAGTTTTATGATAAGTTACGCCGGGCCACGGATGATGCTTCCTACAAACCTTTTAGCATGATTTCGCAAACCTTTACGCTTGTACGTGCGGTCGTGACGCTGGTTTCGATGCTGGGTCTTTTGCTGCACCTGGCCTGGTGGTTGCTTATCGTGGCTGTGGTTATTCCAATACCCTCATTTATTGCCAGCAGCCGTTATAGCTTTAGAAGCTACTGGCAGTTGCGCAGGCAGTCTCCTGAGAAGCGGCAGCAGAGTTATCTCTATCGGCTTATGACGACTGATGACTACAACAAAGAGATCAAACTTTTTAACCTCAGTACCTATTTTATTCAGCGGTATCATTCCCTGGCCGAGAAGTTTTATCGCGAAAATAAGAGCCTTACTTTGAAACGTAACGCCACAAACCTCATCTGGTCAACGCTTTCAGTCATCTCGAATTCCAGTGTCTATCTGTATGTGGCCTATCAAGCTGTGCTGGGACGGATCTCATTTGGCTCGTTGACACAGTATACCATCGCCGTCAGTCAGGTGGGCACGAGTGTGCAGGGGGTGCTGGATGGAATCACGAACCTCTACGAAAATAATCTCTTTGTCGATAACGTCTTTGAGTTTCTGGATTATACCCCTGAAATTGTCTCGCCCGCTCATCCTTCTCGTATCGAGCTGCCAGAAAATAGCCGGGGATTGGATATCGAGTTCCGCAATGTCAGCTTCACCTATCCCGACAAAGAGAAACCCGCGTTGCACAATCTGAGTTTTACAATTTGCTCAGGTGAGACGATAGCGCTGGTGGGACGGAATGGAGCCGGTAAAACAACGCTAGTGAAGCTCTTGACGCGCCTCTATGATCCGGATGAAGGCGAGATCCTGCTGGGTGGGCGCAATATTAAAGAATATAACTTGCAGGATTTGCGGGAGCAGATCGGTGTTATCTTCCAGGACTATGTGAGATATGCCCTGAAGGTCCAGGAGAATATCGGCGTTGGGCGCATTTCGGATGTTGAGAACCTGGCTCTGGTGAAGTCCGCCGCCGCCAAGAGTGGGGCCGATAGCGTCGTTGACAAGCTGGACGATGGCTATGAGACGATGCTTGGAAAATGGTTTGATCACGGAACGCAACTGAGTGGGGGCGAATGGCAGAAGGTCGCCCTGGCGCGGGCCTTTATGCGTGATGCGCGTGTGTTGATTCTGGATGAGCCAACCAGCGCGTTGGATGCCCAGGCCGAATATGATGTATTCACGCGTTTCCGCCAGTTGACCGAGGGCAAAACCGCGCTCTTTATCAGCCATCGCTTCAGCACTGTGCGGTTGGCAGACAGAATCTTTGTGATTGAGAACAGCGAACTGATCGAAAGCGGCACCCACAACGAGCTCATCGAGCAAGATGGTCGCTATGCTCAGCTATTCAATCTCCAGGCCGAAGCGTATCGTTAGTAGAAGAGGATTGGAGGCTGCTCAAGGCGGGTTGGCTCACTTCGCAGAAATGAGCCAATTACAAATTAACAGTTTAGATGACTTCCAAATCGTCGGCACCGGGCATAGGAGGGTGCGGCGTATGTGGTTCTGTCTGGTACCAATAGGCAACTGAGGCGATATCGTCTTGCAGAGGTAAATAGCGTCCGCCACTGCGCCAGCTCAGGGCCTGAATGGTGACGCGCAGATTCTCCTCGAAGCGAATCGGGTCCATGATATGCCAGCGATACATGCCGAAACGAGTCTGGCTTCGATAGACACCATCCGGTTTAATCACTTGAGGTAGCCCCAGAAAAGGTGTGGAGTATGTGCCATAGGTCGTTGATTTTGGGTCTACCTTC
>DASSXK010000571.1:0-32537 GCA_035703945.1 Ktedonobacteraceae bacterium
CTGATAGGTAGCTACGTCCGTAGCCATCAGAATAAGAGCTGCTTGCATCTGATTGGCACAAATTCCTTAGATCTGACGTTGTTTGGTTGGTGTTTGGGGAGCAATGACTCCATTGGGATTGAGAACCTGTTTGGGGTGGGCGAAGATCATGCGACCGGCAACCGTTTGCAAGACGCGTGTGACCGTCACCTCGACCGTTGTGTTCATATACTGGCGTCCGCCCTCAACCACAATCATTGTCCCATCATCCAGATAGCCGACGCCCTGACCAAGCTCTTTGCCGTCCTGCATAATCTTAATATGAATATCCTCACCGGGAAGCAGGACAGGTTTAACAGCATTTGCCAGTTCGTTGATATTCAGAACCTTGACGCCCTGGAGTTCGGCGACACGGTTCAAATTGAAATCATTGGTGATGATGGGGCAGTGCATGATACGTGCAAGTTTCACCAGCTTACTATCGACCTCGACGATCTCCTCGACATCGTTATCGACGATCTCGACCGGAACGGTGGCATCTTTTTGCAGGCGGTTTAGCATATCCAGTCCGCGACGGCCGCGATTGCGGCGCATCGTATCGGCGGAATCGGCGATGCGTTGCAGTTCGTTCAGCACAAAACGGGGGACGATCAAAGCACCTGAGACAAAGCCGGTCTGGCTGATGTCGGCGATACGTCCATCAATAATGGCGCTGGTATCGAGCAGAATTTCCGTAACGGGTTGGATTGGAGAGGAAGACATTGTCTCATGCTCTGGCTCTTTCGTGCGATCCTTCTCCCGCTCCTCTTCGCGCTCCCGCTCACGGTTGCGTCGGTTGATAAAGCTGCTTTGGAAAACATGGGCCAGATCGCTTTTACGTTGAACCGCGATTGCGACCCCCAGGTATCCAAAGAGCAGAGCACCGACGAAGGGTAAAATTTTTCCAAGATTGGCTGGTAGATTTGTCAAAGGGAAAGACAGTAAGGCTGAGATAACCAGTCCAACGGTTAATCCAATCGCAGCCGCCACGAGATCGCTGGCAGCCGCATTACGAATTTGGTCGCGCATCCAACGGTAGGGGGCAATCGTGATATATGGGAAGATAAGAAACGCCAGCAGCGCACTTACCCCAGCTATTGCAATAATCCACTCAATCGGAAGGTGAAACGGAAGTTGATTAAAAAAGAAAATTGCGGCGACCACCCCGATAGCCAACAAAGACCCGATGATGCGGGTAATTGTGTTTATAGACATCCCTGCATCCTCCAAAACGATGTGATATTTCCATATTTTGCGTAGTTTTTAAAAAAGGTAATAAACGTGCGTACAGGTGGCAGCGGGGTTGATGATAAAAACAAGAATGATAATAGCAAAAACATTGTTGCCGTACCTGTGATCATGAATGGATCTTTCGCTCGCTTATCCCTAAATGTTCACTATATCAAATATGGAGTATACACTGTTGTAACTTAGGAATCAATAGTTGTGATAATGCTGTGCGCGTATTCTCTCTGTATGTACATTAGATGAAACTCTTCAATACGTCTGAGAAACGCGGAGAGCAAACATGATTATACTCTAGTGTAACCCAATTTCTAAGGCAACTGCAAGAGAACTGGCCGTAATGATTTTAAAGTCATTCGGTAGGCCGCTTTTCTCTAATTCTGCCCGTACCTGAGAACCTCGCCCCGCGCTTGGGACGATACAACGTTTGAAACCCAGCTTCGCAGCCTCGCGTACACGTTGGTTCAGTCGGTTAACCGCTCTGAGTTCGCCAGAGAGGCCAACTTCACCGATTAAAGCCATATCGCTGGGAATGCTTTTCTCGCGATAGCTGGAAGCGATTGCCGCTGCTACACCCAGATCGATGGCTGGCTCTTCGAGTGTAAAGCCACCTACGACATTGGCATAGACATCGTGATTGTTGACGGCCAGTCCAACGCGTTTCGTCAAAACCGCCAGCAGCATAAGCAGGCGATTATGTTCAATTCCATTGGTCGTGCAGCGTGCATTGCCAAAATTGCTGGGAGTTGCCAGGGCCTGAACCTCAACCAGCAGGGGGCGCGTGCCTTCCATGCTAACGACGACTGCCGTTCCGGTTGCGCCGATTGCGCGATCGGCCAGAAAGACGGCTGAAGGATTGGTCACTTCGACCAGACCCTCGCCCTGCATTTCAAAGACGCCGACCTCGTGTGTGGGTCCAAAGCGGTTTTTGACGCCTCGCAAGAGACGATAAGAGTGATAGCGTTCGCCCTCCAGATAGAGAACGGCGTCCGCGATATGTTCCAGGGCTTTGGGGCCCGCAACTGTGCCTTCTTTTGTGACATGGCCTATTATAAAAATCGGCGTATGTGTGCTTTTCGCTAGCTGCATAAACTGTAGCGTACATTCGCGAACCTGGCTGATGCTGCCAGGAGCGGCCGTTAAATGGCTGGAAAGGACCGTTTGAATCGAGTCCACAATCACCATTGACGGCTTCAAACGGTGGAGGGCCTCTGCGATGACATCCAGCTCAATCGCGGCCAGCAGATAGAGACGTTGACCACTGATGCCCAGTCGCTCCGCTCGCATCTTGACCTGCTCGATTGATTCCTCACCTGAGACATAGAGGACAGGTCCAATCGTATCCGCGACGCAGCCAGAGACCTGGAGTAGCAGCGTCGATTTACCGATTCCCGGCTCTCCACCGATCAGGGTTAAGGAGCCGGCCACAAGTCCGCCGCCCAGCACGCGATCCATTTCGGGATAACCAACCGAGATGCGTTCCTGAGCCAGGGGTTTAATCTCTGGCAGAAGGATAGGTGTTTGCGTTCCCGGAGTTAGCAACGAGCTACCATAACGGCGTTGTTGGGCGGATGGTTGAGGGATATCTACCATCTCCTCTAACGTATTCCACGAACCACAATCGGGACATTTACCGACCCACTTACTTTGCTCGCCGCCACATTGCTGGCAGACGTATTTTGTGCGTGTTTTTGGCATGAAATAACCATTTAGAAAATAAGAAAGGCGTGACCGCATGGCTCTATTTCAGGAGAGAAATCTCGCAAGAAAAGAACCATGACAGGTCACGCCCTTCTAAGGAATATTAGCTTTGGGCGGAATCTCCGCCTTCACCACCGGCCGACAATGCCGCTTCAGGAGAAGCAGCAGGGGCTGGCAACTGCTCGATGCGGTTGCGAACCTGCAAGACCAGCTCATCATCGATAACCGTGGCTTCGACCAGATCACCGGGATGGAACTTACCCTGCAAGAGACCCTCAGCCAGGGGATCTTCAACCATGCGTTGAATGGTGCGGCGTAGTGGTCGTGCGCCGTACTGTGGATCAAAGCCCTTCTCGATCAGGTAATCCTTTGTTGCCTGGGGCGTTACCAGCTCTAACTGCTGCTCGGTCAATTGTGTGCGGACACGAGCGAGTAGCAGATCGACGATCGAGTACATCTCCTCCATGCGGAGGGAATGGAAGACGATAATCTCATCGATACGGTTCAGGAACTCGGGCTTGAAGGTATTCTTCAGCTCGCCCATCACCTTGGACTTCATGGCCTCATAATCGCTCTGATTCGCCTTCGATTTATCCTTCGACTGTTTGAAGCCGATGGACGCTTCCTTGTTCAGGAGAGCCGCGCCGACGTTTGAGGTCATGATCATAACGGTATTACGGAAATCGACGGTCCGGCCCTTGGCGTCGGTCAATTTACCATCTTCCAGAATCTGGAGGAGCATATTGAAGACATCGGGGTGGGCCTTCTCGATCTCGTCGAGCAAGATTACGCTATAAGATTTACGGCGAACCGCCTCTGTGAGCTGTCCACCCTCTTCATAACCGACATATCCTGGAGGGGCACCGACCAGGCGGGCGGCGGCATGGCGTTCCATGAACTCTGACATGTCAATTTTGATCAGGGCTTCCTCACTGCCGAACATGAATTCGGCAAGTGTGCGAGCCAGCTCGGTTTTACCAACGCCGGTTGGTCCCATAAAGATGAAGGAGCCGATAGGGCGCTTGGGATCTTTCAGGCCAGCGCGTGCGCGGCGGACGGCGCGGGCAATCTTTTCGATTGCTTCGTTCTGTCCGATGACGCGAGAGTGCAGAACTTCCTCCATTTGGAGAAGGCGCTGGGACTCTTCCTGGGCGATCCGCATAACCGGGATGCCGGTCCACATTGAGACGATCTGGGCAATTTCTTCTTCGCCAACGCTGGGCTTCTCATTGCCACGCTCGCGATGCCAGCCAGACTCCAGCTTCGAGATGCGATCTCGCAGTTTCACTTCGCGATCGCGGAGTTCGGCTGCCAGCTCGTATTCCTGCTGCTGGATCGCGGCCTCTTTTTCGCGCAGGACCGAATCGAGTGCCTTCATTGCCTCTTTGAGGTTCAGAGGAGCAAGCGAGTTCTGCATCCGGACGCGGCTAGAAGCCTCGTCGATCAGGTCGATGGCCTTGTCAGGCATAAAGCGGTCAGTGATATAGCGGCTGGCCATTTCAGTTGCGGCCCGGAGGGCCTCATCTGTGATAACCAGGCGGTGGTGGTTTTCGTAACGTTCGCGGATACCCTTCAGGATCTCGATAGTCTCTTCGACCGAGGGCTCTTTGACAATAACTTCCTGGAAGCGGCGTTGCAGGGCGGCATCGCGCTCGATGTACTTGCGGTACTCATCGAGGGTTGTGGCACCGATACATTGCAGCTCGCCACGAGCCAGGGCGGGCTTCAGGATATTCGCGGCATCGACCGCCCCTTCGGCGGCTCCGGCTCCAACCAGGGTATGGACCTCATCGATAAAGATGATGCAGTCGCGGCTGTTTCTGATCTCTTCGATGATCTTTTTCAGGCGCTCTTCGAATTCACCACGGTATTTAGTGCCAGCCACAAGAGAACCGACGTCCAGGGTAAGCAAGCGTTTGCCAGCCAGGGTCTCTGGAACTTCGCCGGAAATCAAGCGTTGGGCGAGACCTTCAACGATCGCGGTCTTACCAACGCCCGGCTCACCAATCAGAGCGGGGTTATTCTTGTTACGGCGGGAGAGAATTTGAATCACCCGTTCGATCTCTTGATGTCGACCGACGACCGGATCGAGACTACCGGCGCGAGCGGCGGCAGTGAGATCGATGCCCATTTGATCAATCGTAGGGGTTTTGGAATGTTTGGCGTCACGCTCGTGAGCGGAGCTGGACTGGCTGAGGACCTGGATGGTCTGAGTACGTACCTTTTCGAGGTTGACGCCCAGGCTTTCAAGAACGCCAGCAGCGATTCCTTCACCTTCACGTACCAATCCCAACAGGAGATGTTCAGTACCGATATAGTGATGATTCAGACGACGAGCTTCATCAACAGCCAGCTCGATCACTTTTTTCGCACGTGGAGTCAGACCGATCTCGCCTAAGACGATACGATCGCCACGTCCGATAATAAACTCGACGGCACTTCGAACTTTGTTCAATTCGACGCCGAGATTGCTTAAAACTTTGGCAGCAACCCCTTCACCTTCACGTACGAGGCCGAGCAGGAGATGCTCTGTCCCGATGTAGTTGTGTTGGAAGCGTTGTGCCTCTTCCTGGGCGAGGCTCAGTACTTTTCTGGCTCGCTCTGTGAACTTATCAAATCTATCTCTATCGTTCACCTGTTGTCACCCCCCTTTCAGTGGCAGAGGGTGGAACCGAGCCCTCTGTGTCGCTCAGGTAAACAGCGTACTTCATGATACAACACCCATCATACAGCGTCAAGGATAAACATCCTGACATCCCGTCTGATTGATCTTTGTGCATAGATGTCCTTACCTGGAAACAATCGACCCCCTTCCTGCTTCTACACAAGGTAGTTACAGGAAGGAGGTCGGACGTTTAGCTTGTTCAGGTGCTATTGAAATGCGTAAGCGAAAATCGCTTGTTACTCTTCAGAAGCCTCCGTCTCATCTTTGGAACGCTGGCGAGCGGCTGCTCGGAAGGCTTCGGCCATTGCCGTTGTTTCGCCTTCGTCCATAGCGAGCTTGCCAGGGCCTTTATCATTGGGACGGTCGCGTCGTTCGGGCTTCTCGGTGCGGCGTGGCTCTGCCTCGGTAGAGGCAGGGCGTGCTGGAGCATCTTCCAATGACATAGTCATCTTATCACCTGCGGGAGTCTTTGCGCTAGTCTCGGTTGGGGCCAAGTCCATCGCTTCCTCCTGTGCAAGTGCCTGTGCTGCTGCTTCAGCGGCGACTTCGGGCGGATCAAGCTCGTCTGCTTGACGCAGACTGAGACCCAGTCGCCGACGCTCCGCGTCGATGCGCAAGATACGCAACTGAAGTTGCTGTCCCTCGTGCAGGTTTTCCTTCAAATCCATGTTTGGAGTCAACTCTGAGAGGTGAATCAGCCCTTCAATACCGTCTTCAATGCGTGCGAACGCTCCAAAAGGAGCAATCTTCGTCACAACGCCTGTGACGACCTGACCAGGTGTATAGCGTTGTTCGACGGTTGTCCAGGGATCAACTTCAGCGCGTTTGATCGAGAGTGCGATTTTCTTCTTATCTTTATCGACACTCAAGACCTGCACCTCGACCTCCTGGCCGACGTGAAGGACTTCGCTGGGATGATTGACCCGGCTCCAGGCGAGCTGGCTGATATGGACCAGACCGTCTGCTCCGCCGAGATCGACGAAAGCGCCAAAGTTTGCCAGATTGCTGACGACACCCCGTCGGACTTCGCCGGCTTTGAGTTCGTCAAGAAGTTCTTCGCGGCGGCGCTGACGCCACTCTTGAACGGCGAGGCGCTCAGAGAGGATCAAGCGATTGCGTGCGCGATTGATTTCAATAATTTTGAGCTGAAGTTCTTTATCCTTCATGCTCTGGAGTTTTGCAGCGGTCTCCTGATTATCGCCACCGGAAGCGACTTCTTCGCGCTTCAGATTGAGAATCTGGGAGATCGGAACAAACCCTCGAATTCCTGCGACATCGACAATTAAGCCACCTTTGTTAAAGTCGATGACCTTTGCCTTGAGGAGTTCGCCATTTTTGTATTGCTCTTCAGCAATACGCCACTGGCGCTCGGCATTTGCCCGCTTGAGAGAGAGGAGCGCGTGACCATCAGGAGTCTCAGGCTGAATAACGTAGACAAGAATCCTGTCATCGATACTCAGTTCGCTGAAAGAACCATAGCCACTGGCGGGAAGTTCTTTCGTCGAGAGGACGCCCTCAGATTTGAGGCCAATATCAACCAGGATTTCGTCCTGGTCGATTCGCACGATCGTGCCCTCGACCACATCGCCGCGCTTGATACTAATAGGATTGGCTGAGGCCGCCAGCAACGCTTCCATCTCATTGTAATCGCTAGCTTCTTCTGGATTGGTGTTGCTGTCAGACCCTTCCGGGTTAGTTTCATTGAACATTTTCTGTTCCTGCCCGCTCTCGTCATTTGCCGCTGGCACTGTCGAAAGGTCGCCGTGCTGTTGTGCTTGCATGGGTATAATACCCCCTTCGATCCACGGTTTTTGCCTTGACGCCTGGCGCTTCGCACACCACTCATCCGAGTGGACGTGTGCTGAGAAGTGGATGATCCTCCTGCCGTGCCTTTTCTTTAAAAGAAAGTAACGATAGGGATATCAAACCAGAACCCAGGGGAAGACGCCGTTGGTCATAGGCTTATCGGAGGAGGTGCTCAGGCTTTGTTCGTTTCTCTTTTTGTGAAGTCTCATGTTTATGAGAGATTCTGTATCCAACTTTATTCGTTCTACAGATGATGTTACGAAACGATGCTCGCAGACAGTTTATAGCCTTTGGTTACGAACGCAATAGAGCCCTGATGTAAGCATACCCCCACTCGATGCTTTAATTATACCAAAAGCAGTCTCTGAATGCAAGGCAAATATCGGCTTTTTCGCAGACTCCTCCGATGACTCTTCATGTGTCATATTGTATCACAGATCGACAGATATTACATCCCTTTTGGAGTTGTCTGTGATACAATAACTGCTATGAAGAATGATAGTATTATCGACACTATTGCGGATTTGCGCACTCGTTTGGAGCCGGTTGAGCGGATTTCGCACCTGATGAATGAGGCAGAAAAAGGTCTCTCTCGGCCACGCAAAGCAGCAGTCTTATTAGGTTTATTCGACCAGGATTCCAAATTGTATATAGCGTTTATTCGACGTTCGGAAAAATTGCGTTCTCATAGTGGGGAAATTGCTTTTCCTGGTGGTTCACTTGATACTTCTGATACTTCGCTTGTTGAAACTGCCTTGCGGGAGGCAGAGGAAGAGATTGGTCTTGATCCCGTTCGGGTCGAGGTTTTGGGCGTATTAGAGCCGGTTTTTACGATGGTGAGTAATTTTATTGTGCTGCCAGTCGTGGCATTTTTGCCCGATGGATTGGGGGATCTTTCATTACAAAGCAGTGAAGTTGCGGAATTGATTCTGGCTTCGCTTCCAGGACTCGCGGACCCCAGTATTGCGCGTACCGAGAATTGGACGCGTCATGGCATAACTATGCCTGTCTTTTTTTATGAATATGGACCGTATACTATATGGGGGGCTACCGCAAGGATGCTGAAAACCTTGCTTTCCGTCTATCAACCACAGGTTGATGATGGGGCAGCCGCAGACTATAAAGCAGGCTAACAGGCCAAATACGGTATGCTTCAATATCGGGTAGCCCGAAGGGTCTACCAAAAGGAAATGATTTTTGCCCAATAGTCACATTTCCTTGATTGTTGTCACAGTACAGGTACAATACATAGTAGGTTACGTTATTTATAGCGCGTAAAAGGTAGCTGTTCTTTTGTATAGTGGTTGGTCATACCAGATCCTCTAGCGGAGAAAAGCCGTGACGATGCCGACGCCTGATTCACAGTTTACAAGGGTCCAGTCTCAGCACCAATTCCACAACCCTACAACTCACTCGATACCCGACTCTTCTACTTTTTCTACTCCTCGGCCAAATACGCCTTTTACCCCTGTGCCACAGACGGACTTTTTTGAGACTGTTGTCGATGATGACGCACGCGCCATTGATTTCGCGGAACACTCCTGGGATCTCGCCACGGATGGCTTGAAGACGCTGACGGCAAAGCGTGAGTTGCCGTTTCCACCTGATTGGCGGTCGAAGGATACTCTGTTGGAGAAAGCAGAGCCGACCCCTCCTCCTCGTAGTGATTTGTTTGCCTTAGTAATACTGGCATGTGTCGTGCTCATGCTCATAAGTGGAGGCATTGTGCTATTCATGATGATAGCACCTTGAGAATGTAGCTCTTTCAGCCGCGCTCTGCCCTTCTTCATAGCCTGCTTGTGTATAAAATTATGGCGTGGATGAAGTACTGGCCGGGATGCCATGCAACGCGGTTGCATTACGAATAGCTTTAACTATCGCTCGCGCAAGTGTGGTGGCCGCCGCTGCCCCCAACTGGCTGATTTGGATTGCCCGCAAGGTCGAATCAGTCGTGGTTTCGGGTTGTTGGCCCAGTGCCAGCGCGAAGACTGTATCGCCATCGAACATGGTATGCACAGGCTGGATGGTCTGCGCCAGGCCGTTATGAGCCATTTGCGCGACTTTACTGATGTCATCTTTGCGCAAACTGGCACTGGTCGCAATGACCGCGATAGTTGTGTTACTGAAGGGATTGGCAAAAAGATAGCCGGTGCCTGCGGGATTTCTTGCACCCGCAATGATCTGCTGTGTTTGGGGATCGATGATATCGCCCAGCGCATTGACAGCGACAATTGCACCGACAATCGTGCCATCCGCCAATCGCATACTGGCAGAGCCGAGTCCGCCTTTCATTGCGAATTCTGGACCGGCCATCTTGCCGACCGTTGCGCCGGTGCCGGCGCCGACCGTGCCCTGGGCGCTGGGAGTCTTTGTGGCCTGCTGACAGGCCCGATAGCCGGATTCGGCATCGGGACGGATGCTGGCTGAGCCAAAGCCAAGGTCAAACAGGGCCGCCGCCGGAACAATCGGAACCCGTGCGACTCCGGCATCGTAGCCCTGACCTTGTTCTTCCAGATAGCGCATGACGCCACTGGCACTATCAAGTCCAAAGGCGCTGCCGCCGGTCAGCACAATTGCATTGACAACCTCGACCTGATGCATGGGGCGTAGCAGGTCTGTTTCGCGTGTCGCAGGCGCGCCACCGCGCACATCGACTCCCCCAACTGCCGGGTTATCGCAAAGAATGACTGTGCAACCTGTGCCGGCTTCCAGGTTGGTGTCGTGCCCAACCCGAATACCAGGGACATCGGTAATATCATCATGCAGGATAATGGGGCCTTTGGGGAGCGATTGCCCCTCGTTCGTTTGTGCTTGATTCTCCATTGTATCCCTCTTCATCTTTTAAGAATGGTGGCCTTTTGCAGGCTGAAATAGTTTTTACTGAGAACTTCTCTAGCATAGATGTTTTGAGGGAATTCTTCAATATAGTAAGCAAGCTGCCAACTAAGGGATGTTCTATTTTAGATTCATCTTTTTATTGTGATTAAAAAGTACAGATTTAGTAACCTTTTTGTGGTATTGTTTAGTAAGAACAACGCTTATTTATCTCATTGTGTCAGGTCGCGACCCTCATTTATAAGTTGAGCTTGTTACACAGGTTTGTGCAAGGATTTTGTATTTCACGTTAGATTGAGAGCGCCGTTGGGAAGTGCCTTATAATAGCAAGAGGAAAGAGAGAAATCATGAACGCAAAAGATATCTTAAAATATGGGCAAGGCACCGTCATGCAAACAGTGGAAGGTTTTCCAGTTAAAGAGGCAGAGAAGCCCGGTGCGTGCGGGGTCTGGTCGGTTCGAGACATTATCGCGCACCTGGCCTCATACGAACTGGTGCTGCTCGATATTGCGAACACCTTTGTCGAGGGAAGTGGGATTGCCACGCCTATGCTGGATAGCTATGTGGCTCCAGGTGGCAACTTTAATGACGACGAAGTGCATAAGCGGCAAGGGAAGTCTCTACAGGAAGCACTGGCTGAGCTTAATGAAAACTATGCCCGCGTGCAGGCCGTTGTAGAGAAGATTACACCAGCCCAGTTTCAGCAGGTGGGGACGCTGCCCTGGTACGGCACAGCTTACTCATTAGACGATTTGATTGTCTACATGTACTACGGACATAAGCGTGAACACAGTGCTCAGATCGCAGCCTTTCACGATCTTGTGCGCTAAGGATTGAGCTGAGAGAATAAAAAGAAGCGGGCGAGGGTATTTTGACCGTCCCGCTTCTTTTGAGTGTGCTTTATTTAATAGCTTGTCTCAGGCGGGCAATTGAGGCGGCGACGCTCTCCGTCTGATTGTAGACGGCGGAGCCTGCGACGAGCAGATTTGCGCCCGCCTGGACGGCCCGCGCGACCGTCCCCTCGTGGATGCCGCCATCGACCTCCAGATCGCAGTGCAGTCCCGATTGCTGGATATGCTGACGCAGCGTTGCCAGCTTGGGCATTGTTTCCGCGATAAAATCCTGACCACCAAAGCCGGGATTGACCGTCATCACCAGAACCATATCCAGCAGCGGCAGGACCTCGTGCAGCATAAAGCCGGGCGTCGAGGGATTGAGCGCGACGGCAGCCTTTTTGCCGGTGGCCTTGATCTGCTGAATTACACGATGCAGGTGGGGACAGACCTCCTGGTGTACAATAATGATGTCCGCGCCAGCTTTGGCGAAGGTCTCGATATACTGTTCAGGGTTGGTGATCATCAGGTGCGTTTCGAGGGGTAGGCTGGTATTGCGACGCACAGCCTCAACAATCATCGGACCCATCGTAATATTCGGCACAAAATGACCATCCATCACATCAATTTGAATGCGTTGCGCTCCCCCGGCCTCGGCCTCTTTGACCTGCTCGCCCAGGCGCGAAAAATCCGCCGAAAGGATTGAAGGAACGATACCGACTGTCATAACTGACCTCCAGAGAAATAGGATCGGGCGGTAGGGCCGCCCAATTGTTCAATAGATGTGCCGGAACTTAGCCGCGCTTCTGAAGGTTGCTGGCCGCAGCCGTATCCAACATCCAGATCACTTCGCCATTGTCTGGATGCACATTCTGAGCGGGATATTCCTCAGGTTTGCGCTCGCCTTCGATGACCTCGTGGATCGCCTCAGCTTTATCGGCCCCCGTCACCATAAACAGAATGTTGTGGGCTGCATTGAGCAGAGGCAGGGTAAATGTCAGGCGTTCTGGAGGCGGCTTGGGGACATTGACCTCACTTACCAGTCGCTCAGACTCATGCAGTGAAGGCTGATGGGGGAAGAGGGAGGCTGTGTGAGCCTCGGGTCCCATGCCCAACTGGATCAGATCAAAGGCCGGGATACCCTCCGTTTTAAAGACCTGGCGCATCTCATCCGTGTAGGATTGGCAGGCCGCCGCTCGATTGGGCAGATCGGCAGGCATGCGATGAATCTGAGTGGCTGGGATCGGGACTTTGGTGAGCAGAGCCTCTTTCGCGAGGCGGTAGTTGCTATCTTTATCGGCGGGCGAGACACAGCGTTCATCGCTCCAGAAGATCTCGACGGCATTCCAGTTGATCTGGCTGCGATAGGGCTCCTGGGTTAGCAGAGAGTACATCGTACCTGGAGTTGTTCCGCCGGACAGAGCGAAGGTAAAACGCTGATGATCGGCAATCGCGGCCTGGGCGATCTGCACCACCAGCTTTGCGGCCTCGTGGCTTAAAACAAGTTTATCATCGAAGATTTGTAAACGCATGCGTTGCTCCTGCAAACGGGCAAAAACCGAAAAACAGCCAGCCAAAGGACTACATAACAAGCAGGCACTTTAAACTGGCTGAAAGGAATGCCACGAATGAACAATTGATAGTTCCATTAATTATCTGATTAAAGCAGACCCTCAACCTGATGTACGGCCTCTTCAAAGAGCTGATCGTGGCCCAGGATCTCCAGTTCGTCGTGAAGGAGCCGGCTCTCCTTATAGATTGTCATATTCACTGTGCGCACCGGGCGAGGACCTTCGGGCAAAATCACGGACGTTACCACATGTTCGGGATCATCTTTGCGGCTGATACTAAACATCCCCTTCTTGCCCTGAATATGACTGCTTGCATTAATCAAGCAGAGGGTGCCGGGAGCCATATCGGCGTGAACGCGTGGTGTGATCGTGATTTTGATGGAGTCGCCATCAGCCAGTGAACCAGCCTGGGGCAGCCGCTCTAACTGCCAGTGATAGATTCCATTGGCGGAATCGCTCAGTGGGTAAGGATGAGAAGTATCGATCGTCCAGCCAAGGGTTCTTTTCATCCACCCTACCAACAAAAGAGCGTTAGTGGGATTCAGCAAAGTCTCTGTCACGCCATCCTGAGAAATGGAGTTGGTCGCGTATTCGATCTCAATATTATCCAGGCCTTCAAGATAGGGTCGAAGTTCGCTGGAATCGAAGAACTGAGCGATCAACTCGCGCCAGGCAGTTAAACGGCCCCAATTTAGATCGCTGATCGCGCAATTGGGTAAGGCATCCATCAATTCAACAACGCTATGGATGTCTTCTTCCGAGCTAAAGAAGCGATCGGAATCCACAATCACGCGATTACTGAGTCGGACCAGATCGTGGAAACCCTGGCGGCCACTGGGGAGATCGCCCAGCCACCAGAGGTAGACGGGGAGATCGGGTTTGAGCAGAGGACGCAGAATCTGTTCAGTGGCGGAAATCGCCTTACCAGTGATGTGCAACGTAATCTGCTCAAAGCAATGGCGCATAACATCAGAAATGACGGGGAAGCAGCGTAACGTTGCCCATGAAGAAACGCTAGATGTTGGGTCGTTGCTATCAAAAATAATGATAGTAACGCGGGCAAGATGCGTATTAGACAGGTCGCGAAGCTGAGCATTGGCCCATTGCGCGGTCTGAATATCGGGTGTACAGATAACCAGATTGAGAACACTCGTGCGCACATTAAGATTCTGCGCGGTACGCATATTGTTGGCAGACATCCGCCATAACCGTACAAGTTGTGTTTCAACCTCCTCTAGGCGAACAGGTTTGCCTGCCCAGGGAATCTGAATCCCCTGGGTTGTAGCCTTGTCATTTGTCATAGCTGAATCCCCTGACTAGTTTGAACGGCGTTGTTCTAACATCTAGGCTTCTATATTAAGGTCTGCGCCACCTGCGGCCATCGCGCCACATGAACTCATCTGCGATCTGTGGGCCCCAGGAGCCGGATTCATACGAAAGGATCGTCTCGCTGGGTTGCTGTTTCCACTCATCAAGAATTCCCTGAACGAAGGTCCAGGCAGCCTCGACTTCATCGCGGCGGGTGAACAAGGTGGAATCGCCGAGCATACAATCAAGAATCAAACGTTCGTAGGCTTCTGGCTGCTGACGAACGAAAGATGATCCATACAAGAAATCCATGTTAACGGCGCGAATCTGCATATCGGTGCCAGGAACTTTAGCGCCGAACTTGAGAGAGATTCCCTCGTCTGGTTGGATGCGCAATACCAGCACGTTTGGTTCTACCTGCCCATGGGTCTCGCTGCGTTTGAAGATCATCAGCGGAGCCTGTTTGAACTGGATTGCAATCTCAGTCAAACGTTTGGGGAGGTGTTTGCCGGTGCGCAGGTAGAATGGAACGCCAGCCCAGCGCCAGTTGTCGATGAATGTTTTGATGGCGACATAGGTATCGGTCGTTGAAACGGGCGAAACGCCGGGTTCGTCCGTATAGCCGACGACCTGATGCCCATTGACCCAGCCAGCGCCATACTGTCCACGAATTGTATTTGTCGTGACATCGCGGCCGGTCAAAGGTTGCAAGGCGTGCAGCACCTTCACTTTTTCATCGCGGACCGAGTCGGCATCGAAAGCGATCGGGGGCTCCATTGCGACCAGGGTCATTAACTGGAGCATATGATTCTGGATCATATCCCTGATCGCGCCCGATTCCTCGTAATAGCCACCTCGACCTTCCAGGCCAATATTTTCGGCAACCGTGATCTGGACATGATCGACATAGCGGCGGTTCCAGACAGGCTCAAAAATGCCATTTGCCAGGCGGAAGACCAGGATATTCTGGACAGTCTCTTTACCGAGGTAGTGGTCGATACGATAGACCTGCTCCTCGCGGAAGACCTTCAGGACCTGGCGGTTCAGCTCGCGGGCGGATTGTAGATCGTGACCGAAAGGCTTTTCGATAATGATACGGGTCCAGCCCTTGCGGTTCCTGTTCAGACCGGCTGCGCCTAGATGTTGGATGATCTCAGGATACTGGCTGGGCGGTGTGGACAGATAAAAAATGCGGTTGCCGCTTGTGCCGCGTTCCTGGTCAAGCTGGGTGAGAAGCTCGCCGAGCTTGTCATAACCAGCGGGATCATTAAAATCGGATTGCAAGTAGTGGATGCCCGAAGAGAAACTTTCCCAGACCTGCGGATTGACCGGTTTCTGGCGAGAGAACTCATTGACGGACTCCAAAGCCTGCTGGCGGAAGATCTCATCGTTGTAGGGTCGTCTCGCGAATCCTACGACTGAGAAACCCGCCGGAAGTGGATGCTCAAGCGCCAAATTATATAGCGCCGGGAGCAGTTTGCGATGTGTCAGATCTCCGGTGGCACCGAAGATCACCATGACACATGGCTCAAGACTGTTTTTAATGCGTAGCCCCTCGCGAAGGGGATTAGTCGCCTCGACTGCGCTACGTTGAGGCATTGTAACTCTCCTAGTGTGGTGTTAATACTTGATTTGAATAATTATGATTTAACGGCCTGCCCACGCAACTCTGTATGTAGAATGGCAATGACCTTGGCCGTGTAAGATACTCATAGGTGCAGGGTACATCGGTATCGACGGTCTGTTGAATGGCCTAAGGGTCCTCACCAGGGTCATCGACATATCCACGAATTTTCTCAAGGACGGACCGGCTTTCAAAAATTTGAAGCCTACACCGTAGACTTGTAGCATACCATTACAAGGCAATTCCCAACGGCGCTCAGGCGCGTTCACTCAGTGAATTGAATGGCTTGCCATATTCGAGGCCTGTTTGGGCCATGAATAAGCTCCCTGATTGTATTGTAAATTTTGTTGTCAATACATGAAATTGAGTGCCAGTTCAATTGCCTGTAGACCCTGGGCGACATTGCCCAGGATATGGATACGAATAAAGCGGCGTTGATGACTGTCCAATGCGAACAGATCACCAAGGGCTTGCGTATTCTTCAGGATGCCAAATGTATAGCTTTCGTCAGGGATCAAGGCATCCTGCTGGAGATCGCCAGTGATCTGAATAAAAACGCCATTGTTGGGTCCACCTTTATGTAACTGTCCAGTGGAATGCAGGAAACGAGGGCCAAAGCCCAGGGTGGTTGCTACCTGGTATTTGTCCCGCAGTTTTATGCGGAAGGCTTGTAGCGCGGCATGGCTGGCTGCTGCATCCTCGACATAGGCCATAATCGCGATATAATCGCCCGCCTGTACCTGGTCCAGGAACAGGTGCAAATACTGCGTCAGGTCGGGGTCAGAGCCCAGTTCCTTGCCATAGATATGAAGATTGGCTGTCGTGGCCAAGGGATGTGGCTCGGTCAGGTGTCCATCATTCAGGTACTGGGCCAGGATACGCTTTGTGTTATTCTTGCTCTCCTCGACATTTGGCTCATCGAATGGATTGATCTTCAGGAAGTAACCAATAATCGCCGTTGCGAATTCCCAGCGGAAAAATTCCTGGCCGAGATCATAGCGATCATTCAGCTCGATAGAGATAACAGGCTGCCCGGCATCCTGTAAGCTCTTGATGGTATCGTCTAGGTCCTCGTTGACCCCATCTTTGAGTCTGAGATATACAAACAGGCGATCCTTGCCGTAGACGGCGGGTACGCCAGGGCGTTCTCCCGTGACGGGAACCAGTCCTTGCCCCTCTTTGCCTGTACTCTCTGCGATCAGTTGTTCAACCCAGTAGCCAAACGTGCGTATTTCTGGTGAGACTAAAAACGTGACCTTATCGCGGCCCTGCTTGTAGAGCGTGGCCAGGGACGCACCCAGCCAGAGGCCAGGATTCTCCCCATCAACGACTTCGGCCCGGCAGGCCCACATCATCTCCTGCGCGCGCGAAAGCAGCTTTTCTGTATCTATACCGATCAATGCGCCTGGAACCACTCCAAAGAAGGAGAGGGCCGAATAACGACCGCCAATATCGGCAGGATTGGTGAACAGAGAGCGGAAATGCTGCTCGCGGGACAAGATCTCCAGCGGCGTGCCAGGATCGGTGATAACGATGAAATGCTCGCCTGCTTGTTCTCCCTTGAGCCGGGAGAGCTTGTGATAGAAGTATTTGTAATGTGCCAGTGTTTCGAGTGTGTCGCCCGATTTTGAGGCAACGATGAAAATAGTCTTCAGCAGGTCTATCTTTTGCTCAAGGGTGTGAATTGTATCCACATCGGTTGAATCCAACACAAAGAGCTTTAGATAGCCGGGGGCTGTTGGGAAGGTGCTACGCAGCACTTCGGGGCAGAGGCTACTCCCACCCATCCCAAGTAAGATAGCGGTGGTGTAGCCCTGCTGGCGTACCTCGTCAACGAAATCGGTGATCTTGCTGCGCTTCTCCTGCATCAGATGAGCGACAAACAGCCAACCCAGGCGATTTTTGATGGTTTCCTGGACGGCGGCCTCTTTTTTCCAGAGGGAGGCGTCGCGGTCCCATACTCGTTGGGCAACTTGCTGCTGCTGCAAGGTTTCCAGAGCGCTTTTAAAAGCACTCTGGAAGGTCTCAGACCCGTTGAACGTCGTCGCCATTAGCGTTTGACCTGCTTTTCAGCGAGGGCTTTGCGCTTCTCCTCGATCCCGGCAAACAACTGGTGGAAGGAGTCGGCGAACTTTTGTACGCCCTCGTTCTGGAGTTGCAGCGTGACCTTGTCGTAGCTGATGCCCACTTTTTCGAGATCTTCAAGAACCTGATAGGCCGCTTGAACATCCTTTTCGATACTGTCGGTCGTGATACCGTGATCGGCAAAATTCCGAACGGTTTCCAGCGGCATTGTATCAACGGTATCTTTTCCGATCAGCTCCTCAGCATACAAAACGTCGCGGTAAGCGGGATTCTTGGTGCTGGTGCTGGCCCAGAGCGGACGCTGAACGTGTGCGCCCATATGGCTCAGGGTTGCGAAGCGGGGCTGGCCGAACTGTTTTTTGAACTCCTGGTAGACCACGCGAGCGTTTGCAATGGCGGCTTTCCCCTGAAGGGATTTCAGCTTCTGCTGCTCGGCGGGGTCGTTGGAGGCTTTGATCTTGTCATCCAACATCTTGTCTACGAGGGTATCGACACGGCTGACGAAGAAGCTGGCGACAGAGCCAATGCTGCTGATATCTTTGCCGCTGCCATTGAGATCGTCGAGTGCATCGAGATAGGCACCGGCGACGGCCTTGTAGTCCGCGAGCGAGAAGATCAGCGTAATGTTAACATTGATGCCTGCTGCCAGGGTCTCGCGAATTGCGGGAATACCTTCGGGAGTGGCGGGAATCTTGATCATCAGGTTGGGGCGATCAACCATCTGCCAGAAGCGCCGGGCCTCTTTGATTGTTCCGGCTGTGTTGTGCGCGAGATCTGGTGAGACCTCAAGGCTGACGTAGCCGTCTTTGGCATTGGTGCGATCATAGACCGGGCGGAGCAGGTCAGCGACCGTCCGAATATCTTGAATGATCATGGCCTCGTAGATAAAGCTCGTATCCTTACCATCACTGATCAACTGATTCATTTGATCATCGTAGGCATGGCCGCTGCTGATCGACTTTTCGAAGATCGTCGGATTGGCGGTAACGCCGAGGATGCCATCGTCAGCCAACATCTGTTTAAATTGTCCTGAAGCCAGTTGCGCGCGGTCGATATTGTCATACCAGACACTTTGACCGTATTGTTGCAATTGAAGTAATGGATTGGTCATATGAAACAAGTCTCCTTTGGTAGCGACCGATGAAGTTTTGTCATACGTTACAAATTCATCAGATAGATGAAGCTCGGTTGTTCACGACGGTGTGCTTTTATTATATCTTCTTAAGCGCACAATCGCAGGCACCGGTCGGACTTTTTCAACAGCGGCCGCTTCACTAGTGGGGAACAGACGAATCTATTCCCCGGACGCAGTCTCTCGCGCTTAAAGCTGAGCTTTTGCTTTTGCAACGACATTTTCGACGGTAAAGCCAAACTGCTGGAAGAGCGTTTTGGCAGGTGCCGAGGCCCCAAAGTGATTGAGGGTCACGGTGTTACCGGTGTTACCGACATAATGTTCCCAGCCCATCGGGGAGGCTGCTTCGATTGCCACACGAGCGGTGACGCTCTTTGGCAGGACGCTTTCTTTGTATTCGGCGCTCTGTTCTTCAAACAATTCCCAGCTAGGCATACTTACTACACGTGTGGGAACGCCATCTTGACGCAGTTTCGCGGCTGAATCTACCGCGAGGGCAAGTTCAGAACCTGTTGCGATCAGGATAAGTTTAGGTGTTTCGGGGCTATCGCTCAGGATGTACGCGCCCTTTGCGACGTTGCTGGCAGCGTTTGTGGCGTTGCGGGGCTGCGTCGGCAAATTCTGACGTGTCAGGGCCATCGCTACGGGTCCATGATGGGTAATTGCGATTTTCCAGGCTTCTGCGGTTTCGTTGGCATCGCCAGGACGAAGGACGGTCAGATTAGGAATTGCCCGGAGCGCAGCAAGTTGTTCAACTGGCTGGTGGGTTGGTCCATCTTCGCCAAGACCGATGCTATCGTGTGTATAGACATAGATCGTCTTGATATTCATCAGGGCCGCGAGGCGGATCGATGGGCGCATATAATCTGAGAAAATCAGGAAGGTTGCGCCGAAAGGAATCAGTCCCCCATGCAGGGAGATACCGTTGAGGATCGCACCCATCGCGTGCTCGCGGATACCAAAGTGCAGGTTGCGACCGTTGCTGGTCGGTTCAAGATCGCCAAGATCGTTCATATGCGTATTGGTCGAAGGCGCGAGGTCAGCGGAACCACCGACGAGTGCCGGCAGATTAGGTGCAATCGCGTTGATGACTTTGCTGGAGGCGATACGGGTGGCCAGGGAATCGCTCTCTGTGAAGGTCGGAATCGTTTTGTCCCAGCCTTCGGGCAGGACACCGTTCTGCTCGTTTTCCCACTCGGCAGCCAGTTCAGGATAGGCCGCCTTGTAGGCCGCGAATTGCTTCTGCCATTGGCGATCGGCTTCCTCGCCACGGGTGATGGCCTGGGCGTAGAACTCTTTGACTTCCTCTGGAACGAAGAAAGGCTCTTGCGTCGGCCAGCCAAGATTCTCTTTGGTCAGCTTGATCTCTTCCTCACCGAGGGGGGAGCCGTGGGCGCCAGCGGTATCGTGCTTATTGGGACTACCGAAGGCGATGTGGCTGCGCACGATGATCAGGGAAGGTTTCTCGGTTTCCGCTTTGGCGGCGTCGATGGCTGTGTTCAGGGCGGTGAGATCGTTGGCGTCTTCGACGTGCTGAACGTGCCAGTGATAGGCCTCGAAGCGCATACCGACATCTTCGCTGAAGGCCAGATCGGTATTTCCCTCGATCGTGATATGGTTGTTGTCGTAGAAGTAGATCAGCTTGCCCAGTTTGAGATGGCCCGCAATAGATGCGGCCTCGGAGGAGATACCCTCCATCATGTCGCCATCGCTGGCAATTGCATAGGTATAGTGGTCTACGATTGCGTGATCGGGCTTGTTGAAGCGGCTCTCCAGAATGCGCTCGGCAATGGCCATACCTACGCCCGTACCGAAGCCCTGGCCGAGGGGTCCAGTCGTCGTCTCAACGCCAACTGTATGGCGGTATTCTGGATGCCCGGGTGTCAGACTTCCCCATTGACGGAAGTTTTTCAGATCATCAAGCGAGAGTTCATATCCAGTGAGATGAAGCATGCTGTAAAGGAGCATGGATGCGTGGCCCGCTGAAAGAATAAAGCGATCGCGGTTGCGCCACTGTGTATTGCATGGATTATAGTGCATATGGCGCGTCCACAGCAGATAAGCGAGGGGAGCGAGAGCCATCGCGGTGCCTGGATGGCCGGAGTTGGCTTTTTGAACTCCATCCATTGCGAGGGTTCGAATTGTATTTATGCTAAGTTCTTCAAGTTTCTCTGGTGTGATAGATGATTTTTCCTGAGTGGTCAATTCATCCTCCTGGTTATTGTATTCTATACACTAAGACGACTTCCTTTATGATAGCACCTGCAAGGTGAAAGCACAAATTGTCAGACGTCTTTTTTGGCTTTTTGTTGTAGTTCGTAAAGTTTGCTAATCGCCTCGATCGGGGTTAGCTCGTCAATTGCCAGCGTCTTCAGCTCTTCGATGAGCGGATGGGGCTCCGATGCCAGTAAGGTCATTTGCCAGGCAGCCGGCATTGCCATATCTTTCATGGTTTTCCGTCTGTTTTTGGCTTCTCCTTTACTCTCAAGCTCCTGTAAAATTTCTTCAGCGCGGTGAATCACCGGCCTGGGAATTCCTGCGAGTTGTGCGACATGCACGCCGTAACTACGGTCGGCGCCTCCAGGAATAATTTTACGTAGAAAAATGACTTTCCCGTTTTCCTCGGTGACGGCAACATTCATACAACGAATGCGAGGGAGTAAACGTGCCACTTCAACGAGTTCGTGGTAGTGGGTAGCGAACAATGTGCGAGCGCCGCAGCGTTTGTTATTGTGTAGATATTCGACAATTGAACGCGCAATCGCAAGCCCATCGTACGTACTTGTACCACGACCGATCTCATCGAGAATTACAAGGCTACGCGGGGTGGCATGATGCAAAATATTCGCGGTTTCTACCATCTCTACCATAAACGTGCTTTGTCCGGTTGCCAGATCATCCTGGGCGCCGATCCGGGTGAAGATGCGATCGACCAGCCCGATATGGGCGGCCTCGGCCGGAACATAGCTGCCGATCTGCGCCATCAGGGAGATTAGAGCAACCTGGCGCAAATATGTCGATTTACCGGCCATATTGGGACCCGTGATGATGATAATCTGGGCATCGTGATTGGCGAGATTGGTGTCGTTGGCGATAAAGGGGGTGTCGTTCTGGGCCTGTTCGACGACGGGATGGCGACCGGCGACGATATGGATGGTGTCGCTATCATCCAGGGTTGGGCGGCTGTAGTTATACTGCGCGGCGACCTCGGCGAGGCTGAGGTAGACATCAAGTTCGGCCAGGGCGCGGGCGGTGTTGAGGATCTGTTCGGCCCCATTGGCGGCAATGGCGGTACGGAGTTGGAGGAAGAGTTCGTTTTCCAGCTTGTTCATGCGCTCCTGGGCGTTGAGAATCAGGGTTTCATATTCCTTCAGATCGGGCGTAATGAAGCGTTCGCTGCCGGTGAGGGTCTGTTTGCGGATGTAGTCGGTGGGGACGCGATCTTTGTTGCCATTGCTGATCTCAATGAAATAGCCAAAGACGCGGTTGAAGCCGACTTTCAGATTGGCGATCCCGGTGCGGCGGCGCTCGCGGATCTCCAGGTCCGCCATCCATTTTTTGCCCCCGTGGGCGGCATCTTTGATCTGATCCAGTTCTTCGTTGAAGCCCTCGCGGATAATTCCGCCTTCGGAGATCGAGACGGGCGGTTCATCGACGAGTGCCTGCTCAATTTGAGCGATAACCTCGTCGTTATTGGCAAGCTGGTTGATGATGCGGTGCAGAGAAGGAAGCCGCTGCTCCAGGTCTTCGGGAAGATTGGCCTGAACCTCAGCGGCGGCGTGCAGTCCGCTGGCCAGGGCCGAGAGGTCACGGGGAGAGGCGATCCGCTGCCGAATCCGGTTGATCAGGCGCTCGATATCGCCGGTCTTTTTGAGTGATTCGGCCAATCGAGCCTGCACGAGTGGATTTGCCAGCAACTCGGCGATGACCTCCTGGCGCTGCTGGAGGATTGGCAGGTTGAGCACTGGCTGCCCAATCCAGCGACGTAGCAAGCGACCGCCCATTGGACTGCGAGTCTTATCCAGCACCCAGAGGAGTGAACCTTTGATCGCGCCACTGCGTCCACTCTCAAATAGTTCCAGGTTGCGGCGGGTATAGAGATCGAGCGTCATAAACTCATTGGTCCAATAGGTCTCCAGTGAAGTAAGCTGGTCCAGCAGACCTTTCTGGGTCTCTTGCAGATAAGCCAGGACGGCCCCGGCGGCGCGAATCGCCAGGGGCTGTTGATTGCAGCCAAAGGCTTCGAGCGAGGCGACCTCAAAGTGGGTAAGCAGGCGATGACGAGCATCATCTTCTGTAAAGTAGCGGGCATCATAGGGCGTGACATGACCAGCGACACCCGTCAGGAGTTTGGCGAGTGGGGCGATGTCGTCATCGTCGTCCTCTTCCAGTTCGGGGGCTTCGGCATTGGGATTTCCATTGCTGCCAACCTTTGTGACCTGTTTCTCGTTCATGACGGTTGCGAGCCAGCGGCGTTTACGGCTACCGAGGCGGCTATAGTTGGCCTCGACCAGGACCTCGGCAGGGGCGACGCGGGCAATCTCTTGCTGGGCGGCAAGGTCCGGCTCCAGGGTTGCGAACTGCGTGACGGCAAATTCACCCGTTGTGATGTCAACATAGGCGATTCCAACGCTATCGCGTCCGACGATCACGCTGGCGAGGAAATTGTTGCGCTTGGCGGCGAGCATGGCGGGATCGATGACGGTGCCGGGGGTGACGATACGGATAACCTGGCGATCGACCAGCCCCTTTGAGAGGGCAGGATCGCTGACCTGTTCGCAGACGGCGACGCGATAGCCTTTTCCGACGAGGCGAGCGATATAGCCATCGGCGGCATGGTGGGGAATACCGGCCATGGGGGATTTTTGGCCGCGCCCAAAGTCGCGCCGGGTGAGGGCAATTTCCAGCTCGCGGGCAACGATTTCGGCGTCATCATCAAACATTTCGTAGAAGTCGCCCATGCGGAAGAAAAGGATCGCATCGGGATTTTGTTGTTTCATGTGTAAGTACTGTGCGCGGACAGGACTATGGTTGGGATGACTTTTTTCGTAATCTTGAAATAACACGTTTTACCTCTATGTACGTCTGGACTACCTGCGACTGGTACTCTATCAGGGAAAGTTGAAGAATTGCTTATTCCTGTGCTAATATTGTCATCTCTAAACACATGCCTGGTTGCGTGATAATAGTGAAACGACGGAGCGGCAAGAGATAGAGGTGGTCGGGAATGGAAGCCTGACTTTCTCGATCGCACGCAAGGTTGGAATAAACGCTAAAATAAGATCCAGGCATGTAGACTCAGTATAAAGCGGATGTAACGTTGCGTCAATTCGTTCAAGTACGTTTTCTTGCCAGCTACATTTTTCTTGTATATACTGGAGTTATTCTTGTAAATAACATGCTCAACAAAGAATTAAATGTTTACTCATTTAAACAGCCAGTCGCCTATTTGATCGGCTCATTGGGATATTTAAATCCCGGCACATAGAATACTCTACGTGTTGTTTTAGGAGCTTTCTTATTTCTCAAGGAGGGGCGTTGTGTTTTTTCTTATCTTGCTGATATTTCTGCTGGTCGGAGGGGCGGTGGTAGCGGTTTCGGTGCTGAATGTAACGAATCAAGTGCAACTCTCTCTCTATACTATGGTGACGCCTTATTTGCCACTCGGGGTGCTTCTTCTTGTCTGCTTTATCCTGGGAGCGCTTCTTATGTACCTGTTTGCCGGTGCGGCGGCGCGGAAAGAGCGCAAAGAGATGGGACAGCTACGTCAGCGAGTAACTGAGCTGGAACAGGCTTCAGCGCGTGTACCGTCTGGGAAGTTGTCATCACCATCAGGGAATCTACCTCCGGGTGCGCCCCAGGGAAGACCTGCCATGTCACCACCGGTACAGCAACCGCTGCCACCGTTGCCGGCTCCGGGCTCTTCGGGGATTACAAGGATGAATCCCCAGGGGATGCCAGGACAAGGCCAACCGCCGATGCCAGGGCAAAACCAGCCGCCGATGCCAGGTATGACGATGAAACCAGGCCAGCAGGGGAAATCGCCCATTGTGCATATGCCCGGAATGCCGTTGCCACCGCAAAATTAATGCTAGCGATGTCGTGATGAATTGCGCGATTTGACGTCTTTATGTTTCTTATTTTTTTTGTGCGCACGTTCCACGAGAAAAGGTGAATTGTGACCGACGGAGGTAGTTGAGTGATGGTTCGGCTGTCGTGCGGATTGAGTCGTCGTCTCGTGCATCTGATTTCCGTTTATGGGTTGAGCGTCCTGATCTATGGCATGCCATTCGGGTATAGACGGGGCGCTTTCTTCTAATGCTTCATTTTGCGTTTCCTGGCGTGCTTCGGGAGCATCCTCCTGTGCTTCAGGAGCCTCGTCAGGCTGGCTGATTTCTGATGGAGCTAGCAAACCCCCTCCTATGGCTTCAGCCGTCTCCAGTTCAACTGTAGCCTCTTCAACCTGCATCTCAGTCAGTTTGTCTGCTGAGGGAGGGTCAGTATGATCCATATGTTTCTTTTTCAGGGCTATCAGTGCGGCCATGATGCCTGTTCCACTGCCACTTTTTTCTTTCTTTGGATTCTCAACAGGGGTATTAGTGGTTACCTGTACTATCTTTTCGGTCGAATCAGTTTCTTCAGCCGGATCGGGCTTTTCTGCCAGTGATGCTGCGGAGATTGCCTCTCTGGATTGCGTTGTCTCCTGAGGATCAATGGGCTCTTCCTCTGTTATATCTTCTGTCTCGGTAGTTGCCGATTGGTCCGAAGCAGTTTCGGGTAGGGGAAGTAGATCGGCCTCGGTAGAATTCTCTGGCGCGGTTTCGGGCGAAATAGGAGAATCGATTTCAGCAGAATTCTCTGGGGCTACTTCAGGCAAAACTTCCTCGATGGCTTCAGATGGAATCTGTGGATTGACGTCGGCAGGCGATGTTTCCGCAACAATATCGCTGGTGGGGAGATGAATCCCGGTATCGCTGGCGGAGAGATCGGCATCAGCATCATTCGTGAAGAGTTTGGCCCCCACATGCTGGATTTCCAGTTCAGAGAGAAACGCTGGCATCTCTACAGGTGTATCCGAGAGCGTATCTGCTTGCAGAGGACTCAGTTTCTCCGTTGGCTCATCCTCATCATCGCTTGCCAGGAGTTTGAGCAAGTTTTCCTCGCTGACCGTTTGATCGTTTGGATCGGAGGGATCAGTATTTTCTGTTTCGAGCTCGCTTGCCTCAGTCATGAGAGGCAGAGAATCGAGCGGGTTTTCGGAAGTCTCAGGCTCGTGTGATTGGTTTGAAGCGAAATCTTCTACCTCAGGCGCGTCAGCGTTATTTGCTTCACGCATGGAATCGATCCAATCGTAGGCTCCATCGAGGGCATGCTCGCACCATTTCGTATAGTCGTTATCCTCAATCAAGCCCATTTGTTCGCAATAATCCAGGCGTTGCATGGTTTGATCCAGCCATTCTTCGCCGCGCAGGAGCAGGAAATCGAGAAGGTCGTTATCCTGCACGCCTACTGATTGCAGGCGTACGAGGGCGGCCATTGCCACAGCGGATGGTTGGGTGGCCTGAATGTTCCCAATATTTTCGATGATTTGCTGTTGAAGGGCCGTAATCTGGCTCTGGAGGTCATGGGAGAGCTGTTCAGCTTCAAGGTACTGATAGCCGACATAGAATTGCTCGATGTCCTGGGGCGCGAGTTGTTGATAGAGCCATCTCATAGAATCTGAGAAGACAGGTGGTTTCTGATTACTCATGGGACTCATCCTCCGAAGGCAGCAACTGAGATGGGGTCTGTTTGCCCCAACGGGTCAGCCAGCGCTGTACAAGCCGATTAGTACGAATGCTTTCTGGATCAATCGGCATGTAACCTTGATCGGTAGAGACAGAGATATGTTGGAGCCAGTCGGGAATTTCCAGGTCGGCCAGAGAATCGCTGTCTGATCCAGAGCCATTGTTCAGATCGCTAATGGGGAGGCGTGGAGTCACGTTTTTGGGGAGCTTTTCAGAGAACGGTGTTTGCCCGGTTGGCAGCGAGAAGAGGGGTGGAATGACAGAATGTGAGGTCCCCGAGCCTTGTCTGTTGGCATCCGGTGCTTGTGGCTGATTGGCTGGTGTCGTGGGTATATTTCGGGGATCAAAGCCAGGGAAGCTGCCCCAGTTAGAGAACGCATTCGAAAGTGGCTCATGCGCTGTGTCTGATGCGCTGAGTCCATTGATCGGTGTCGGCCTGGCTCCTTCGTAAGATGGTGAAATCTGCTGATTTTGAGAGGGGATAGGTGATTGTGTAGGATTGGTACCCTGGCTTGCTGCCAACTCCCTGGCTCGTTTTTGTTGAACGAGGTAATGGGCAAGTGCAAGGAGGAGCGGATTTTCCGCTTGAGGAAGCTGTTTTCTCAGCTCCTCAAGCTTCTCCTGTACCTGCGCCTGGATGGTTTCAAGCGCTAGAAGCTGAGCACGCAATTTGCGATCTAGCGCCTGGTACTGTAACCAATCTTGATATTGACCCATCGATTTTTTCCCCAACTTGTCTCTAAAATGTAGCGATAGATATCGCGGAAAGTATACCATTAGGAAGCTCGGGAGACAAGCTGAGAACGGGAATCAGGACTTTATGCGAGTCCTTCGCGCTCTACCCCTGTCTGATGAGAGATCCTGAGCAAGATTCCGATGATGATGAAGTTCGCGATAAGCGAGCTACCACCATAACTCAGGAAAGGCAAAGGAATACCCGTCAGTGGGAAGAATTTCATATTGCCAGCGCAGATGATCAGGGTCTGAATGGCGAAAATCGAAGTCAGGCCAGCGGCCAGCAACTGCTGGAAAGAATCGCTCGCCTCAATCGCGATTCGGAAGCCGCGATAAATGATCAACAGGTAGAGGCCGATAATCGCGAAAAGACCGGCGAGACCGAGCTCTTCACCAAGCGCCACAAAGACCATGTCCGATTGAGAGACCGGCACAATCGTTGGATGTCCCAATCCCAGACCAGCCCCCAAAATGCCGCCACTGGAGAGTGCGATGATACCCTGCACAATCTGTAAGTACTGATTACTCGCGGCAAGATTAGTTGCGTCCGACCAATCTTGCCAGTTGACCATATCCAGGCCAACCGTCGCGAAACGGTTGCGAATATAGCCCAGCAACATATAGCCGATGAAACCAAACAGGAAGAACCCAAGCAGACCAACCGCCACATAGGAAATTTTACCCGCGCCAAGGTAGATCATGCAGAGGAAAATGCTATAGACCAGCAGAGCCAGTCCAATTTCACGCACAACCAGGAAGAAGAGCAGCGAAATCACCAGCATCAACATAATTGGACCAAGCTGGCGTAGCGGTGGAAGCCTGAAGGGACCGATGCGGAAATTGCTTCTACCGGCTAAGATGTCGCGGTTCTCGCTCAGGTAGCCGGCGAAGAACACCACAATAAAGATCTTCAGAAGTTCGGATGGCTGGAGGCTGAACGGACCGATCTTCACCTGGTCGTGGGTAGGGCTATCCAGGTTGACCTTAAAGGCGTTGACAACCGTAAAGCTAACCAGGATCAGACCGAGCAAGGCAAAGGTGTATTTATAGCGTTGCAGGAAGCTCAGGTTGCGTAGCGCAAACATTGTTCCGACGCAGGCTACGGCCCCGATAATGGTCCAGATCAGTTGGTACGTTCCTAACTTGGGGTTCGGAAAAGGATTCAAATCGGGTCCCTGACGCAGTGCCATAAGGACCCCGATGCCAGTAATCATGGCCACGGCCGGAAGCAGATACTGGTCAGCCTTACTGAACTTGAAGCTAAAGATTGCATTCAGAACCAACATCAGAGCGATCAAGCCGAAAATGGGGATCAAGCCCTGAATTGGCGGCAGGCTTTTCGTGCTAAAAGGCGCGGTCGGGTCCAGCTTTGTATTTGTCAGTAGCAAGAGCTGTACCATACCAATGACCAGGATAATAAACGGAATAACCAGCAGAGAGAGCTCCCGCCAGCGATACCGTTGAGCCTTATCGGGTACCCCGGCCTGGGATTGAGTCCTGGCTTGCTTGTAACTTTCCATAAGTAAAACCTTTAACGTCTATCTATAGTGCAAAGCCTGAGAGAAGGATCAGCCTATGCGTTTGCTTGCCATTTAAAGACACTTCGCAACGGCGCTCGCGCGCCTTCTGAAAGCTTTCCAAGCAGGCTACTTGAGAGGCTCTCCAGATGGAGCGAAGCTGGCAATTGTTCAGCAAGCATCTCAAGCGCATTCAGTCAACGAAGTGCACGGCTTACTGTGCGAGCTTGAAGCGAATGAAGCCGACCTGAACGATATCGCCAATTTTGGCTGGGAGAGCGTCCCGAGCGGGTTGGCTGTTCAGATAGGTTCCATTCGTGCTTCCGGCATCCTGCACAAACCAGACGCCGTTCCGGTACGTGAGGCGTGAATGCTCAGAAGAGATGAAGCTATCGGTGAGCTGGATCGTATTTGTCGGGCCGCGCCCAATTGTCGTTTGTGGCTCCAGATTAAAGCTGGTGCCGGGAATAAGTGAACTTGGGCCGCTATCGACAACGATCAGGTGTCCGACCACGCGGGGCAGATTCGCATTTCCGCCAGCATCATTAGCGAGCGCCGTTCTGCGTAGATCGCGAGTGATGGCAATGACGACCTGCATCAAAAAGAGATAGAGGAGCACGACCAGCAATATACGCAAGATGAGTAAAAAGACATCCAGAGACATAAATCAGTTTGCCCTACCTTCTCTCAAAGTAGAAGTCATAATTGCCAATTGTGAAGCGGTCGCCATTACGTAAGTTATGATTGCGTAAATTTGGAGTACCATTCACGGTAATGCCGTTTGTACTGCCAAGATCGAAAATGCTAAACTGACCATTGGGTTGAAACTTCACCTGGGCATGATAGCGTGAGACACGCTTGTCTTCTACGATAATATCGTTACTGAGCTGGCGACCAATGTTCACAACAGGTTTCTCAATCCGATAAACCTGCTGGCCTGCTTGTGGTAAGCGGATAGTCAGCCAGGCTTGCGGCATGGCTGGTGCTGCGGGCTGTAGTGGGGCAGATGGATGGTTAGGGTTACTGGACCGAAAATTGGGTGAAGAACCTCCCACTTGTGGATCGGCCAGCATTTGATTGCGCATCTGGGCTAATTGTTCGGCGCTAATGGCCTGAGTTGCCATCGCCCCATCCCCACCTTGATCTCCTGATTGGCGGTCCGACATCTCAGTTTCGATGCGTACGGAGCCGGCCCGTAAAGATGAATCGGTATGCATACGAATCACCGGAACCGTTTTCAGGGTATAGTGTCGATGCCGTGCGACGGAAACAAGATTATCCTGAAACTCTTTGATAATCCCCGACTGGCTGGCGGCCAGGCGTTGATGATCTTTGATGCTCAGGTAGATGTCATACACATTAGGAGCCAGGCGTCGATCGACGCCCTGGAGCGTGTTATCTTCCATGGCACGTTCCAGTTTTCGCGCAAGCTCCACCGGTTCCAATTTCGATGGAATGAACGAAAACATGCCCTCGACGATTCGTTGTAAGAACGCTTCTATTCGCGCTAATGGACTCTGGCGAGCTTTCACTGTGCTCACCCTCCCCGTTGTAAAATCTGACGTGCTTGTTGCACATCAGTGTTAATCTGAGCTTTAAGCGCGTCAATCCCGGAGAAACGTTCTTCTCCGCGAAGGCGGGCGATAAAGTCCAGTCCAATAACCTGACCATAGAGATCAAGTTGTGTATCAAGCAGGTAAGCCTCTACAAGTAGAGTTTTCCCATTAAAGGTTGGGCGGACGCCTACATTGACTACACCCTTATAAACGGGAGAGTCAGGCCCTGGGTCACTACCCGGCGTGGGTTGGAGATGGACGTAAGCCGCGTAAACTCCATACGCAGGTAAGAGCTTATGCGGATCGGGTATCAGGTTTGCGGTTGGAAACCCCAATTGCCTGCCACGTTCATCGCCGTGTACGACGGTCCCCTGGAACGTCAGCGGATGGCCAAGCAGTTCATTTGCTTCAGCTACCTGGCCCTCCTGTACGAGAGTGCGAATGCGAGTGCTACTGATTTTTGACTGCTCCGCCTCTTCGAGGGAGATCGGAACGACCTTAATGCCATGTTCAGAGCCATACTGCTCCAGAAAGGCGATATTTCCTTTACGGTTATGCCCCAGGCTAAAATTCGCGCCGATGACCATGGCCTTGAGATTAAAGCGTTGCCGCAGGTCGTCAAGGAAGGCGGTGGCGCTCATATCAGCCACATCTCTGTTGAAAGGGATGACGATACTTTTCTCGATTTTTCCGTAACGATCGGTCAGCGCCAATTTTTCATCAAGCGTCGTCAGAAACTGTAGCTGTACGTCTGGACGCACTACCAGCAGGGTATGTGGTGAAAACGTGACCAGTACGGGGGTAGCACCCAATTCCTGTGCGGTATTGCGCAGCTCTTGCATCAAGCGCTGATGTCCACGGTGTACCCCATCGAAATTGCCGATGGTGATTGCTACTGGCTCATTTGATGATAGCGTTGTCTGATATTCCATGATTTGCAATATTGCCTTTTGTGTTATCAGGCTTATAGTACCACAGGTCCCTTACTCAAGCAATAAGCCCCATATGAAGGTGATCCTGAATGGTACTCCCAGCTTATTTTGTCTCTCCAGCCAGAACCTTTTTTGGCTGCCAGGCTTGCTTCTCCGGGTCCCACTGTGCAATTGCCAGAAATACCCCCGCTGGGTCATAGACCCTGGCGAGGTCGTTTGAACTCTGCCCCTTCACGCTTGCGGCTTCAAAGCTGTTGCCATGCAGGACCTTCTCGGTTGTGGCCTGATCCAACCTCACCTCTTGTGCAGAGGGCAGGGCGAAATCGCTTGGGAAGAGCAACTTTTCCAGTTCTCCCTTCTCCATTGCTTCCGCCAGCTCTTCCAGGCTACTGCTCTTTTCAAGGACAAACGGGCCACTACGGGTCCGAACAAGGCCACCAAGGTGAGCGCCGGTTCCTACTCGTTCTCCCAGGTCATATGCGAGAGAACGAATATATGTACCTTTGCTACATTCTACCTCAAGTGAGAGCCGGGGTGCTTGCCAATCGCTAATAGTAATGTTTGAGATTGTGATCGGTCGCGCTTCCAAAACAACTTCGGTACCGGCCCGCGCCAGTTTATAGGCTGGTTGTCCCTTGATTTTGATCGCGGAAAAGCGTGGCGGAAGCTGGAGCTGTGGTCCCAGGAAGCTTTGTACCGCTTGCTCGATTTGAGGGAGGGTAAGCTGGCTCCAATCTGAGGTGCGAATGACCTCACCTTCGGTGTCATAGGTATCGGTGACTGTGCCAAAGATAATTTCGGCCTGATAGGCTTTTCCGCTTTCGCTAAGATATTCCGCCACACGTGTACCCTGACCGATGCAGATAGGCAAAACGCCGCTGGCGGCCGGATCAAGCGTTCCGGCATGGCCGACGCGTCGTTGCTTTACGATTTTGCGAACCCTGGCAACGACATCGTGTGAGGTCATGCCAGTCGCTTTATGAATATTGAGAATCCCGTCCATCTTCCAATTCTTTCCAGTTGTTAATAAGTAACCATTACAAGACACTTCCCAACGGCGCTCTCGCGCCTACTGAACGCTTTGTAAGTAAGCAGCATTGGAAAGCTTCAGCCTTGATCGTTTCTGGCACGGTTCGTCCTGGCTTCTCCAGCGCGTTCAGTCAGCGAAGTGATTGGCTTGCCAGTTC
>DASSXK010000660.1:0-9935 GCA_035703945.1 Ktedonobacteraceae bacterium
GAGGCCATAAATGGGAATCAGACCAATCAACCAACCGAACCAGCCTGGGACCGCTGGTGGGGCGGTTGCTTCAATCGGAACCTGAGTCACAGCGGTGCCTGCCGGTCCATTTGCCGTGATTTCAAGCGTCCAGGGCCCCTGCACAGGAATCTCGGCCGAGCCCTGGGCGGTCTGACCACCATTTGTCAGGGTGGCGTGAACGGGTGTGGCGCTGACTCCCTGACCAGGAACGGAGGAGACACGATAGGTCACTGTTCCGCTCGAAGCAGGCGTTGAAATCGAAAAAGGTAGCGCGAAGCCAGCATTGGCTGGATACTTGTAAAAGTTGACCGTCAGCGGGTAGGGTCCGGCATTGGTCTTGACCACGCGAACGGGATCGCTCCCATGCATTGTGGCGGCGACCGCCAGCCCGATCTCTACCAGCAATATGATCAGTGCGATAATCCCGCTAATCAGAAGAAAGCGTTGGAGGAATTTGCGCAAATTCATGCTGCTACCACCTGCTCGTCGGTTGCCTGCTCAGCTTGCTTCATCGAGATTGCCATTCGTGTGCCAAACCAGTTCCCCAGCACGATGCCAATCAAGCCCAGCAGCAGTGTAAGGAGAGAACCAAGTGGCCAGAAATGTGTGATCAGGTTGAAGCCGATCAAAGGACTCACGAGCATGCAGGGAATAAAGCCGATCAGCGGCAAAGTGATCAGGACCCAGTTGAAGGTGCCCGGCTCCTCGCCTCGGCGGCGGAAGACCATGAAGGTAATATCGACGATCAGGGCCGCTACAATCGTCAAGAGGGGCCATTCAAGGGTTGTCACAACATTGAGTCCTGGATCTCGCAGATAGACCAGGTTTTCGCTCTGAACCAGTTGAGCAGTGATTGAAGGAACTATGAGTGCTACGATTACAACAAAAAGATAGCATAACAGTATCACGCCCGTTGCGGCGAAGCGCCAGGGGAGAGCTCTTGCGGCCGCGATAATCACCCACATTCCGGCCATGCCCCCCAGGAACATATAAATGTTCATGGTTGTGCCATCAAAGGTGAAGGTTCCGCGTCTGCGCATCGCGTCGAAGAGTAGAAATGTCATGATACAGAGCAGGGTTGCCAGCGCAATGCTGACCCCAATTGAGGCAATTCGTCGCATGGCTGGCATCTGATTTTCCCCTGCCAGCCGAGCGGTTGAGATGAGCATATAAGCTGCCCCAAGCGCTGCGATTGCCATACCCATAATAATCATCACATGGAAAGGAGCCCAGATCGCGACATCAATTCCATAGAGGGAATGCCAGTAGCTATCGAGGGGGAAGCCAATTGCGGCATCCAGTGCGCCAAATCCAGCGATGTAGGCTCCCATCGTGCCATGGAAGGAGCCAGCGAAGGCTGTGCTGCTGCGGCTGAGTAGAGGCTGACGCTTGGCCCAGAGGCTTTCGACCTGCACCTCAGCCAGTGCGGCAAAGCCAGCCAGTGTTACGCCTACCAGCGAGGCGATATGGGGTGGAATCAGGGTTCGGTCACGCCCGATAAAGGTATGCCACTGAATATCCCAGCTTGTACCGATAAAAAAGATTACCGCGCCGAGCAGGACGATGAGTCCAAGCGCCAAACGCAGCGTTTGGACCGTGCGGAGCGAGAATGCTGTCGTTGTTGAGCCGCCAGGGAGGGTCGTGTTACCAATCGCTTTTGCCATTGTTGTTTCTCTCCTGAAAGAGCAATTCGTTGCAACCGTTATAAGTACATTTGAATCCGTGACATAAAATAGGAAAGCTCGACAAAGAAAGAGGTTTCTCTGTTAAGCATGAGGACCTGGCACGGTTGTATCAAAGGATATACGCTAGAGAAAGTCTCAGGTTGATAAAAACGGTGGGCAATTTCTCAGCTTTCGGTAAAGAAGCCCTCAACGTCTTTGATATTGCTTGTCTTGCGGGCAGGTGGCAGGGCATTCAGGATCATGCGACCGTATCCTTTTGTTTGAAGTCGGGTATCCAGAATCGCCATTACGCCTCGATCCTCGCGGGAACGCAGCAAACGGCCAAGCCCTTGCTTGAGGCGCAGAATCGCCTGTGGCAAGACATAAATGCCGAACCAGTTTTCCCCCGCCGCTTTCATCTGATTGATACGTGCTTCATGCACAGGATCATCCGGTGGATCGAATGGCAGTTTGTCGATCACCACCAGCGAAAGCGCTTCGCCTGCAATATCGACCCCCTCCCAGAAGCTCTTCAGCCCAAACAGGACCGCTCCTTCGGTTTCGCGGAAGGTTCGGGTGAGCTCCAGGCGCGTCATATCCCCCTGGCGCAGCAGCGGGTATTCATAGGGTGGTTTCTCCAGAATCGGGGCCAGCAGGTCATAACACTCATCAAGCATACGCTTGCTGGAGAAGAGCAAAAATGCCCGACCCCGTGACTTTGTGACCAGGTTGCCCATCTCTTTGGCAATCGCCCAGGTGTATTCTTTGGCGGCTGCCCCTGCGTAGGCTGGCTCGGGCACGCGTGCTCTCTGCGGCAGATAGAGCAGGGCGTTACTTTCATAATCGAAGGTCAACGGCAGAATCCGCTCCAGCGGCTCAGGGATCTCTTCTGAGTCAAAACCGATCCGGTTTTTAAAATAGGAGAAGTTGGGACCCTTCTCCTCTGGGCGGCTCGGGTTGGGAGCCATCGTGGCCAGCGTCGCAGAGGTGCAGATCACATTGCTCTTATGCAGAAGCTGCTTCTGAAGCCAGGTTTTGATCTCCAGCGGCGCGGAAGAAACTTGCAAGTAGGTATCACGCCGACCGGCTGAGCCAGACAACTCGACATAATACACATTTTTGTCTTGCTGATCGACGGCGAAGACCTTACGCAGGTCGGCTGCCAGATTCTGCGCTCGTTTGAGCAGTTTATCGTACAACTGGCCCTCTTTTTCGGGCAGATCTTTGGGTTTCTGTTTGCGCAGCGAATCGGCCAGATCGGTCATCACCGTTGCGAGGTGAAGTCCCTCTTGCACTGGCTCTTTCAGGTTGACTCGCCCTTTCAAGCCAGGGTCCGCCACAAGTTGTAGCGTTTCCCAGGTCTCTCTCGTCAGTTTGGAGACTTCGTCTTGCAGGCTAAGCTGGCTATGATCCTTCAACATACGCTGCGATAGCAGGCTATTGATGCGATTGGGGTTGACGGTTGTAGTGAAAGCACGGGTGGCCTCGTCTTCCAGGTGATGAGCTTCGTCTACAATGATCACATCGCGCTCGGGCAACAAGAAACCATCCATCGCGGCATCGAGCAGCAGCAGCGTATGATTGACAACGATAACCTGGGCGCGGCGTGAATTCTCGCGCATCTCACGGACATAGCAATCTGAGAAGTAGCCGCACTTGCTCCAGGCACACTGATCGGTATCCGCGCTGATACGTCCCTTTATATCGGCGGCCAGCTTAAAGCCCAGCGTCTCGAAGTCCCCATCAAAGTTGGATTCCGGATCTTCGGTCATATTGACCAACCGGGCAAAGTCTCGGCTCTTGGCATGGAACTGAATCCCGATTCGTTCGGACTCCATCCGATCCAGGCAGACATAGTTGCCCATGCCTTTGACGAGGGCCGCATCAAACGGCTTGATATATTTTTGAACGAAGGGAATATCTTTGTAGAATAGCTGCTCTTGCAGGGCCTTGTTAGCGGTACTGATAATCGCAACCTTGCCCGAACGTACCACGGGCACGAGATAGGCCAGCGATTTACCTGTACCGGTCGAGGCTTCGATAATCGCCGGAGTATCCTCTTCGAGGGATTGCGTGACCAGCGCGGCCATCTCGACCTGGGCCGGACGTTCCTCGTAGCCGGGTAGACTCTTCGACAGCACTCCGCCCTGATGAAGGTCGGCGTTGACCAGCTTCAGCAGTTGGCCCGGCCGCATCGGTGGAGGCGCTTTGCGTTTGGGCTCTCTCTCATCATCCTCAGATTCGTTGCTGCGATCATCTTCCTCATCCAGTCGGAAGGGCGCATGTGGCTCTTTGACTTTTGTGCCGTTTCCTGCTGGCATTTGGTAGATCGTCTCGTCGTCTTCCAGGTGTGTCAGCAAGCGGGGCGTGACCGGAGCAGGAAGGAGCGTTGACTCTAAGAGCGGAGCAATATCTTGACTCTCAGCGGGTTGTGGCGTATTTGGAACAGCAGGCGCGGTAGGAACCATAGTGGCGATGGAGGCCGCGATCTTTTTGCGGGAACTGGGCAGGCTGGCCTGAATCCCGTTGGATACGCCCGGCGTGCTGGTGGTAATCACCGAGATATTTGTTGCCAGTCTGGCAGCTTCTTTTGGTTTGTTGGGGATAAATGGCAGACCCATCAAGGCTCGCAGGTAGGCGTCTGAGAAGTCCTGCACCTGGGCAAATCGCTCTTCCGGCTGGAAGGCCAGGGCCTTGTTCAAGACATCGCTGACGCCTTGCGAGACTTCTTTGTTTTTCGGGGGTCGTGGTGCATCGCTCTGTTGTTGTAAAAGTTGCGCGGGTTCCTCAGCAGCGTAAGGTCGTTCGCCATTAATCAATTCATATATGATTACGGCCAGGGAATATTGATCGCTGGCTTCGGTGGGGGTTCCTTTGAGATGTTCCGGGGCGCGGTATAGCTGGGCGAGTGGCTCTTCGTCCAGCGCCAGACCGGGCAGATTAAAGGCAAAGTTGGTCAGTAGTGGCTCTTGTCTGGTCGCTTTCGCCGAAGTGCTATGCAGCAGGATTGTGCCAGGATGGAGATTCGCGTGGATCAGGTGCAGCTTGTGTGCCTGATTCAAGGCGTCTGCCAGGGGAGCCAACAGGTATTTAATCTCAACCGGCGGCATCAGTTCTCCCCGGCTTAACTGTTGTTGGAGCGTTTCTCCGGCGACGTTTTCCATGACCAGATAGCCACAATCTTGGATCTCGCCAAAATTTGATATTACTCCATAGTCCTGTACGTTAATACTATTACGAGAGGTCAGTTTTTTAAGTTGTTTGGCGCGAGTGGCAAAGGCTTCTTTGCCCTCCTTCGTGCTCAGCGAGGTATGAAATAGCTTGATTAAAACTGTTTTCTTGCGGGTGGAATGCTGGCCCAGGTAAAGGCTGCTCGTAGAACCTTTGAGGAGCATTTCTGTACTTATGTACTGACCGAATTTTTGACGTTCTACGTCTGCCATGCTGCTTTTATCTCTCCCTGCTGTGTGGACTGGTCCTTGCATCAGCAAGTATAGCATAGTGCGTTAAAGATGCCAAACTTGAAGGGTCCAGGCGTTAAAACTGTAAGATGAGTAAAAGAAGCGCAAATATTCACTTTGCCCTGGCCAATACTTGACATCACATATTTAATCGTGTACCTTTAGTGTTAATAATACACTAACGAAGTGAAGAGCGTGAGGCAGTTTCTAGTTTTGCAGCCAGCTATAGGGGCTGGCTGAATCGCAAAGGGACTAGATGGCGGTGCAGTTGTCGTGGGGAAGGAGAGGGAAGATGGGCAGAGTACAGGAGGAGAAAGCAACCTTACTGGGAGAACTGTCGCGCTAACGCTCATATATTTCCGATTCGCCGCCACGAGGATAACCTTATGGAACGAGCTTGCCTTATTATCCGTGTTCTCTTAAAAGGCAGATCAAGTGATGTGGTGAATGGCAGGAGTATATGGAGGAAAACTGCATGAAACAAATGAAAGAGCAAGAAGTTAACGCTAATCAGACTCCGGACGAGTCCGAGAAGTCTGAAGCGCCGACGTCTGAAAAGAGTGCGCCTGAAACAGAAGCTGAGAAGCATCATTACGATGCCAGTAAATATGAGCGCCCTTCAGTCACCGTAGATGTGTTAATGATGAGTCTGCGCCAACGAGATCTGCAAGTCTTGCTGGTCAAGCGTCGCTCCTGGCCGTATGAAGGGATGTGGGCCGTTCCGGGTGGTTTTGTGAATATCGATGAGTCTCTGGAAGCGGCGGCCAAGCGTGAGCTGCAAGAGGAGACCGATGTTACAGATGTCTACCTCGAACAGCTCTACACCTTTGGCGATCCAGGTCGTGACCCTCGAACACGCGTCATTACGGTTGTCTACTTTGCTCTCCTTGATTCGGAGCGACTCCAGGTCAAAGCTGCCAGTGATGCTGTTGATGTCGGTTGGTTCTCAGTCTATGATCTTCCCCCGTTAGCATTTGATCATCAGCATATCGTGGACTACGCGCTCAAACGTCTGCGTGGCAAGCTGGATTATACGACGATTGCCTTTAATCTTTTGCCTGAGCAGTTTACGCTGCGTGAGCTTCAGCGCGTACACGAGATCATTCTTCATCATCCCCTGGACAAGCGGAATTTCCGCAAGAAGATTCTTTCGACCGAAATTCTTGAAGATACTGGCGCCAAAAAAATGGAGGGGACGCACCGACCCGCCCGGCTCTATCGGTTTAATCCCGCCGCTCAGGGTGCTGATACCTAAGGAAGGAAGCCTGGTTATGACGACACCATCGACATTCATTGAGCAGTCCAGCGCATTTTTGCAGGCGCTGGTAAGCTGGGAGAGCAGCCTGCCCGCCGTCTCCTGGCAGGATCTACGCCCAGAAGCGGAGCAGGGACGCGTTGTCCTGATTAGCGTCGATATGATCAATGGTTTCTGCTATGAAGGGGCACTGGCCAGCCCGCGTGTGCGGAATATTATTCCGGCGGTCGTGCAGGCCTTTGAACAGGCCCATGCGATAGGCGTGCGCGAGTTTGTGCTTGCCCAGGATTGTCATACCCCCGACGCCGTCGAGTTTGCCGATTTCCCACCTCACTGTCAGGTTGGTACGCTCGAAGCCGAGACAATTCCGGACCTAAGTGGTCTACCGTTCGCGGGCCGCTACCATATTGTGCGAAAGAACTCCCTGAGTGCCTTTCATGGAACCGACCTGGGTGAGTGGCTGGGTAAGCATCATAATCTCAGCACCGCCGTGGTTGTGGGAAATTGCACCGATCTCTGCGTGCATCAGATGGCCCTGCACCTCAAGCTTAACGCCAATGCCCACAATCATAAGGTCCGCGTAATCGTGCCCGCCAACGCTGTCCAGACCTATGATATGCCGCTGGCGACCGCCGAGTCCGTGGGGGCTCTTCCTCACGACGCCGATTTTATGCACCTGACATTCCTCTATCACCTGCGCCTCAATGGTGTTGAGGTCGTGCGGGAACTGCTTTAAGCTACCGTGGGCGGCCTTACGCAGGTCGCCTGCCTCTATTATTCGCTTTTACTATTAGGTTTTTGTCTGCTCTCAAGAAAGATTTTTTGTGCACTTTCAAGATCGTTGTGGTGTTCCGCTAGGCTGAACGTAAAAGTTGAACCCTCGCCTGCGGAGCCGCTGCTTTCAACGTAGATCATCCCGCCCATTGCCTCAACCAGTTGCTTTGTGATTGCCAGACCCAGGCCGCTGCCGCGCGTGCTGCTATTCATATCGCGTTCCAGGCGTGTAAAGCGTTCAAAAATTTCTGCTCGCTGGTCCTCTGGAATTCCCAGCCCCTGATCCACGACGCTAACCCAGACGTGGGGCAGCCTGGGGTCATGCATCGCTTTGATCCAGATCGTTGTGTTAGCTTCGGAATAGTTTATGGCATTGGAAATCAGGTTCCGTAAGATCTGCTTCAGGCGAGTCTCATCTGCCCAGACTTTGAGCTGCGGATGAATATTCAGGATGACGTCACGTTTCTGCTGGACGACCAGCGGCTCAAAAAGCTCGACGACCTCCCGACAGAGCAATTTTAGCGGAATACTGGTAGCGTGAATTACCCCGACATCGTACTTGAGGCGGCTGGCGTCCACAATATTCTCCTGGAGCAATACCAACTCCTCACAGGCGCGGCGAGCTTTGGTCACAAATGCTCGCTGCACCTCCGGTTCGAGATTTTTCATCTCTCCCAGCAGTTCCAGATAGCCCTGCATGATCGTCAGAGGTGTACGTAGCTCGTGGCTGGTTGTGGCCAGGAAGGTATCTTTGAGCCGATCCAGTTCGCTCTGCCGGGCGTAGGCCAGCTTCAATTCACCGTAGAGACGACCATTCTCCTTTGCGATCGCTGTCTGCTCCTCTAAACTGCTCATGATCCGGGGGTAAGCTGCCCCGATCAGTCCCAGTACCAGCAAGCAAACGACGGTAGAGCCAATCAGTAGCGCCCAGTTATGGTTGGAAAATGTCGTGTTTTCCCAGGAAGCGCTCAGTGTAATCACAATGCTGAGGACACAGACAAGCTCACCCAGGATGCAGCTTCCATAAAGCAGCCATCTCGGTGCGATTAATAGCTCGTGTTCGTTGGTGATCCGCTCTCTAAGGTGCTTCAGCAGGATCGGCAGGGCCAGGAAGAAGAATATCATCGAAATGCACCAGATGATATTGATCGTCGCGACCGAGATATTATAGATCGTGAGCGGAAAGCCGTTGCCCAGCCCTGGATGAAGCAGCGGACCCAGCATGTAGGTCAGCAGGACCAGTACGATTGCCAGCGCGGTCTGTGTGCGAAGCGCGACAACTGGTGCTCCCCGCTTATTTACCATGGCCAGTCGTGAGGGCAGACGAAAATCCAGTCCAGCTACAAAGAGGATACGTGCAAATGTCAGGTTATAAAACAGCGTCACTGCCAGAAAGAAGAGGATCGAGAGACAGCCCACGATCAACATCCAGGGAAGCCCCAATGCTTGTTGCACGGCTATAAGTGGAGCATCATAGAACCTGAATTGTGTTGAGGGTATTACGCTGATGATCCCGAAGGTGCTGACCGCGTAGACCAGGAGCACCAGCAGCGCTCCCCAGCGTAAAAATAATCGGGGTGCATTCGTTTGTTTGGCCTCGGCCGCCATTGTAAAAGGGACCTCAACCCCCAGGAATGCCAGGACCACAATGCTGAACATCGGGAAATTGTGCGTGCCCAATCCGCTTTGAATCGTCGAAAATGGCGTCTGAAAGCTATGTCCTTCAATCAGCCACACTGCTCCAGCCGCGCCCACAATTGCAATAGCGAGCGCGTACAGTAGCGCGATATATTTTGCAACGCGCACAAGAATACGCAATGGTTGCTCCGCACAGATATGGACCAGCAGCAAGATACCAATGATGAATAGCCCTTGTTGCCAGGGCGACGCGAGCCAGGCAGGCGAGCTGCCAAGCGCCAGAAACCAGATCGCCTGGATAAAAGTGATGATTGCATCGCTGGTTGCCAGTAGAATCAAGATGCCAGGCAGCCAGGCACAAAAACCGGCTAAGAAGCCCCAGAGCGGACCCAGGGCGCGTTGCGACCAGGTATAGATGCCTCCATCAGCGGGGATGAGGCGATGAAGTTGCGCCGCCACCAGCATCCCTGGCAGCAGGAAGCTCACTGCCCCAACCATCCAGTAAATATAGGCGGCAATCCCAACGTTTTGAGAAGCTTCGATAATCGCGGGATTCGGTAAAAAGAGGACCGTCATGATGAAGATGACCAGCATGTCGGTTCTTGAAAGGGTGCGTGGAAGCAGGTCAGTGGCGCGTTGTTCTGAGCGTAATGGAGGTCCCAGAGCACCTTGCAGCGCCGCCAAATTAGCTGGTTGGGTCGCCTTTTCCATAACCCGGACTCCTCTCCTTCCCTGATTGTGTGGTAGCGATCAAAACACTCTTCTGCCTTTTTCCAGTATAGAATAAAGAGGCTGAAAATGTACATTAAAATTTCAGGAAGAAAATCCGACTTTTGCTGCCTGAAGCCCATGTATTGGTTTGAGCGACAGGCAGGTAGTGATTATGGAGGGGCTTTTACGCTAGTTTTAGCGAGGAATATCGAGCAGATCAATTAGCTCGGTCAATGTATTTACTTTCAGGCAGTCGATCGGCTGTCCTTGCAGGCGATTCGGGCGATCGAGTAGCACCGGAGTCATGCCGGCCGCACGTGCTCCCAGTACATCGTGGATGTAGGAGTCGCCGATGTGTAGTGCGTAATCGCTGATAGCGTTTGAGCGTTGCAAGGCCAGCTCATACAATTG
>DASSXK010000703.1:0-5946 GCA_035703945.1 Ktedonobacteraceae bacterium
TTATATATACTAAGTGGGCTAATTCTGACGTAAGAGGGGTTGTCGGGCCAGTAACAGACGTGAATTCGATTGTCCTCAATAATATGGGCACGAAGCGTCTTTTTTGCGATAATCTGGTTTGCTGAATAGGATGTTTCATCAACTACATAGCTGAATGCAACTTTGCGGAGCCGCTTCTTACGGGGGTTCCAGGGAATGTTCCAGTCAGTGATCTGAGCCTCAACGATAACCCCATCTTTTTTGAGACGAGCAACCACGCGGGCTTCACGAAAGGCAGAGGCTAAGTTTGCCACGCATCTCCACCAGACGATGGACAGCGTGAGCGTTGTCCCAACAATTGGTTGCAGGATGAAAGTAAAATTCATGTTATGCCTCTATTTCTCTCATCATGAGATATTCTATAGAGGATAACGGCTTAAACGGGCGTATATCAAATTCGACCCGCTTTATGTATGAATTTCTAGCGTGGTAGAGGGATCGTTCATTTCTGGTCCCTCTACCTTCGTGAAGGACAGATTACAGGGCGCGACCGCCAGTAACCTCCAACACGTGTCCGGAGACATAGTTTGAGAGAGGTGAGGCCAGGAAAAGCATCGGACCCGCCGCCTCTTCGGGTGTGCCGGGCCGACCCAACGGAATGAGCATCGAACCCATCTGGCGCATCTGTTCTGGAATACCAAGCGAAATACTCTCGCCAGCGCGTTCGACCGTCTCGGCTGTATCCTTCGAGGCCGTCAGGCGCGTCTCAATAAAGCCATAGCAGACGCAGTTGACCTGGACATTGTAGCGTCCCCACTCTTTAGCAAGTGTTTTGGTCATGCCTGTTACGCCCGCTTTAGCGGTTGAGTAATTGACCTGACCAGCGTTGCCGTAGACGCCCGAAACCGAAGTCACGTTGATGACCTTACGCGGCTGAGCCTGGCCGTTGGCGCTCTGCTCTTGCTTCGAGGCCTCGCGAATATATTTTGAAGCCTCACGCAGAATCCGAAATGGGGCCGTTACGTGCACATCCAGCATCGCCTGCCACTGCTTGTCGGTCATGTTTTGGATGACGCCATCCCAGGTGTAACCAGCATTGTTGACGATAATGTCGATCCGTTTATAGGCATCGAGGGTACCCTGGATGAGTCGGCCGGGAAAATCTTCGGCCGTGACATCGCCCGCGATCACCCGCGCCTGACCGCCAGCTTGCTGGATGATGCCAGCCGTCTCCTCGGCGGGTTGGGGATCGAGATCGCTGATAATCACCTGTGCGCCTTCGGAGGCGAAGAGTTTGGCGGCTGCGGCCCCAATGCCTCTGCCTGCGCCTGTAATGATTGCAACTTTGCCATCAAGCATACCCATGAGATTAGTTTTCCTTTCGATGTGGGGCGAGCGCGGTAAAGGTGCCGCTGGCTTTGACATCACCGTTCTGGTCGGCAGCCTGGATCTTGCCAGAAATTAGTGTCTCGCCATCGACCTCGGTTTTGCTGGTGATTTTGCCGGTGCAGGTGATAACATCGTCGAGACGAGTCATATTTTTGAAGCGTACATCGAACTTACGCAGCGCGGTCGGGCCAACATAGTCGCTGAGTAGTTGACCGAGAAATCCCATGATCAGCATACCGTGGGCGATAATGCCGCCGGTGCCGATCGCTTCCCCGATTTTAGGATCGGTATGCAGAGGATTGAAGTCGCCCGAAGCGCCCGCGTAACGCACCAGTTGCAGATGCGTGATCGGCGATTTAGTCAGTGGGGGCAGTTCAGTGTCGACCTCTACATCCTCGAAATAGAGCTTGACAGGGATCTGGGTGTTGGTTGTCATTGAAACCTCCTTGAAAGGCTGAAAGCGCGTTTAGCCGCGAACGATGATGGTTTCGCGCGCGATCAAGACGACCTGACCGTGCTGGTTGGAGTAACTGGTTTCGAGATTGAGAATATCCATCGAACTGCCATTTGGGCCCTTGCGGCTCTTGCCATCGCGCAGTTTGGTGGTTCCGGTGAGGGTATCACCGTTCTGGATAGGGGCGAGATACTCAAACTCTTCTTCGCCATGCAGGATACCCATGACATTAAGGCCCAGATCGAGCAGATTTTTGAGCATCTGAGTGTTGCCCCAGAACTGAAAAATAGTCGGCGCGGTCGGGAAGAGTGGAATATCGTTGTATCCGGCGGCCTGGGCAGCCTCCACGCTCTGATAGATAGGGTTATCATCTCCCACGGCGATTGCCAGCTCGCGGATCTTGCCGCGTTCAACCTGGATTTTGAAGGGAGGAAAACTTTCACCAACTCTACTGGTGTCAAACATACAGTAACTCCTTTTTTGAGAAAAGAGGGCTGGATCAGCCTGGATTCGTACAACATAGCCAGGCTTCTTCATGTCCCAATCTAGCCTTAAGTATCAAGCTTTCGCATAAAGCTTGTCAAGGGAGTTTAGCGTGGGTTAAAGATGACACCGCTGGTATCGCCCCGCAGAACTTCCTTGCCGTGCTGATTGATACAGGTATAATGGGCGGACATGTTGATGCGGCCATCGGTCACATCGTAGCTGGTAATGATGTTATCGCAGCGAATCGTGTCGCCAGTGAAAACTGGGCGCAGGAACTCAAAGGTTAAGGTACGGGCAATATAGTTGAGATCACCACCAAGCTTTGTTGGGAGGGTTGCCGTGAGCAGACCTTGCAGCATCACTCGCCCCTGTTCATCCTCTTCGAGGTGGTGAATTCCATAATCGCCGGAAACCTGTGCGAACAGAGTGACATCTTCTTTGGTAAATGTGCGTTCCCAGGATGTTTTATCGCCAACCTTCATTCTATTGGAACTCCTTACTTGTAATTAATGAGAAAGAATGATTGTTGCCTGTCTCTTTGCAAGTATAGCCCGAAATTGTAAGATTCTGCTAGCGAAGGGATGCCTGTCACCAGGAGGATTAACTGATTAGCCATTCACTTCACTGACTGAACGCGCTTGAGAAGCCAGGAAGAACCGTGCCAGAAACGATCAACGGTGAAGCTTTCCAGAGTTCCCTGATTAGAAAGCATTCAGGAGGCGCGAGAGCGCCGTTGGGAAGTGTCTTTCAAGAGCAAAGGGATTGCTGTGATATGACTATCTTCCGGTCTTAGAGGTGTAGATCCCATTTTTTCCCAGCTAATTCTGGGATCTACAATCAGGGGTAGCACTACAAATCAGTAACCGCCTGTCACCAGAGGCAGAGCAGCAGGTAATACAGGTATTATGATCATGGGCCAGCATCTTGAAAGGTAAACACCACCGGCGAAGGCCCCTGCCAGTGCTATAGGCCTGTCCAGGCATAGATCGTATCGGGCTTGGCATTGGGACTGTTGTAGACGATCGCAATCAGGGCATGCTTGGTGAGGGGGGCTCTGTCAAGGGTCACGTGGTACCAGTGCCCGTTGATCCAGATCGTCCAGCCAGTGGTCGGCAACAAAAGGCGTCAATAATGTTCCCCCGAGCACCTTACTGAATAGCGGCATTCAGGACCAGAAAGAATGTACCATCGGCCCCACATGAGACCAGACGTAAGGAGCCACGCAAGCCTTCCATTTTGTTACATGTGTAGGTCGCGGAGTTCGATTGTATCTGGACGACCTCTGATACTTTGCAGGTTGGTGCGTCAATGGTCAAGGTACGGGTGGTCTTCTCTTGATCCTGTGTTAAGAACGTATCCTGGTCGATGTAGACCAATGTTGCTGCCTGGCATTTCTGGTATGCTTGAAGGAAGCAGGTACCGGTACCCATTGCTTTTGAGGCAGTAGGGCTCAATGCTTCTGTACTGGTGACGGTGCCACAGGCAGTAGCCTGTGGGGGATTTTCCCAGGGCATGGAGCAGGATGAGGTAAAGAGGAGGGCGACCAGACAAACGAGGGGGAGAAGCGCGGGTGGGACATATTTTCTGATATTTGCCGATGTACGATGAGGCAGGTGCACATGCCTGGAACTCACATCCTTTCCTTCTGGTGTCTTGCTGCTGCTTTGTTTGTAGCGAACTTGTCATGGATCAAGAGTAGATCCATGACAAGCAGCCTTATGGTTCTGGTTTATGCGGTGAAAAAGCCAAGGACGAAGGCACCAGTTGTGGCATTAATAACGATATTCAAGTGCGTTGGGGAGAGAGTGGGAGCGTGCTGTCCGGGCTGTACCCGTTTCCCTTGAATAACATTTTGCGGATTCGTGGTCGTGAATGTGACAACCCAGGTGGGAACGTTCTTAATTGGATGGGAAGGCTCTGTTGCACCAGTCGGGGGGATGGAATTAATGCTGGTAAAGCTGGCTAAGAGAGCCTTTGCCGCAAAAGGCTGCGTATTGGCATAGCGCCGCCCGATGGTGATGGCATTGCTCTGAGCAATCAGGGCGAGATTCCTCTGGGTGACTTGTGAGATGGGTTTGAGTACGAATTGCTGGTTAATGGTCAGCCCAACTACTGGTAAGGAAGCGGGGACCTCTGTTGCAGCAATGGTGCCAGCGGTTAACGAGAGGAAGCGCGTGTCAATGTTTGCCTTGGTGCTCGCATTGGCAGGAGATGGTGAAGACCAGTTGGAGAAAAATGCCGCTACCACAGCGACAACGATGACGCCTCCAATAGCAAAGGCTGTTAAGACTTTGTTCCCAGCGTCTCGGTTCAGATTTTTTTTCATGGCGAGTCTCCTCTCTACTCTAGTGTACTCTCCAAGTGCCAGGAAATAGCGATACTTCAGGATTGCCTGGTATCCCAGACATAAAATGTGCCCCCAGAAGCACTGTATGTTCCGTATGGGGTGCCGTTGTTCATAGAGCTTGGGGTATTAATCGTGTACCATACTCTATTATAGAGGTATGTGTCTAAAGAAGTAAAAGGTTGTCATCCCATATATAATAGTCATATATGACTGTTTGTGTCAAGGCGGCTTAGGAAGTGATAGAAGCTTATGACACAAAAGAGAGGTTCTGCTGACTTTCCTGATCTGAGCAGAACTGGCCTGCGCTGGCTGACAAGATGGTTTGCCAGGTTGACATCTCTCTATTACCAACGGAAGAGTCTTGAAAACGAGGGATACACACACCTGGAAAAGGCTGTTAGCTTTTGTAGATCCCAGAATTAGCTGGAAAAAAGTGAATAAGTTAAGCAGGCAGTTTCTCATCACCAAGAGGATTAGCTGATGCGTTATAATTAATAATGCAGGCATACCAGACAAACAACGCTGGTGGGATAGTCATTTGTTACCTATTATTGGGACGCAAATGCTTGTTTGGCGTGCCTGCATTGTATTTAAGCCCGAAGCTCAAAGATTGGCGAAAATGTGCTGACCTGATAAGGAGCACCTCGCAGACTGGTTGGTCGACGTTGCAGTTGACCCTGGTAGTGAACATGTTCGGGCAGGAAGAAGCGTTCCTGCACATAGAGAGGCTCATTTTGGATGGTATAGGCCAGACTGCGCATCACAAGCAATGCGCTACCTGCTGGGACTTCTAGAATGTTGGCCTGTTCCTCGCTGGCGTTGGTCGCGGAGATCGTAAAGCTTCCATGCTCCACCGGAATTTTTGCCCTGACCTCAAGCGCCTGCAAAAGTGATTCGTGCGTTAGATCAACTCCTGATAACTGATTTCCGTATTTCGCTGGCAACGATGTTGTATCGTAGGCCAGTATCTTATCGCGGCCCAGGCGCAGTTGATCGATTCTTACAACTTCTTCCCCTGCTTCTAATTGCAGACTTTTCGCCAGCCTTGCGCTGGCTTGCTCATGGATAAAGGTCAGTAGTCTGGAAGAGGGCTCCAGCTCTGCCTCTTTGAGATCTTCTGAAAGTTCGGTCAGAAGCAGCGGCTCTGGCTCGTTTAGCTGTTCAGAGACATAGGTGCCTTTGCCGTGTCGGCGAATGACGAGACCCTCAGTTTCCAATTCATCGAGTGCCTGACGAGCTGTGATGCGGCTGATCCCATAGTTGCGTGTTAGCTCCGGCTCAGACGGAAGCT
>DASSXK010000113.1:0-8243 GCA_035703945.1 Ktedonobacteraceae bacterium
TTCCTCCGAAAACCAGGGTTAGCCCTTCTCACCAGTGCTCCGGAGCCATTGTCTGCTGCTCTCTCCCCTCAATGCCAAAGGCGGCAACTGATCAATAATTTCCAGTGTATCAGTCTTCTCTCAACATGGATCAAAAAACAGGAATGTAAGAGGAGCAACGCCCCAATTGAGAAGAAAAGCCTGACCCCGGTACTTCTCTCCCCCATCATCGCTGATGATGACGAGCCAAAAGAGGCCAACCTCTCAGGGATTGAAAAAATATGCTCAACGGTAACGTTATATCATAATAGATGGGCAAACCCAGAAGAAGAAAATGTTGTTTTGAACTGAACGCTGATCGACTTTTAAGGGATAGCCTCTCAGTATAAAGTACCTATAGCACTAGAACAAATCACCCGTAAATGTATACATTTATAGTATAGAAGGAGATTGAAAGGAGATCAAGGGGCAAGAAAGAGGATTTGCAGGAGAAGATTGGCATTTTCTCTAAAATAAGGTATACTGTGTCCGGTAGTAAGAAGCGAACAAAACTTTGCTTCCAAGCGGAAGCAGGAAGAGGCGCATTCGAGCGGGTAGGAGAGCAACCATTTATGTCCTTAATCAACATGGCAAAACGAGAGATCAATTGCAAGATCGTTTATTATGGAATTGGTTTGTGCGGTAAGACAACCAACCTCCACTATATTCACCAGGCTGTCAACCCACAAGATGTCGGTGACATGGTATCAATCGATACTGAAACAGAACGCACGCTGTATTTCGATCTGTTACCACTTGAGCTTGGGAAAGTCCACGGATTCAATATTCGCTTCCAGTTGTACACGGTCCCTGGCCAGGTGCTCTACCAACAGACACGCATCTCAGTTCTGAAGGGCGCAGATTGCGTCATCTTTGTCGCCGACTCTCAGGCGAGCAAACTTCAGGAGAATATCGAAAGCTGGAACGAGCTACAGGAACAATTACGACGAATGAACAAAGATGTTGCGGAGTTTCCACTGGTAATGCAATGGAACAAACGTGACCTCCAGGACGTACTGCCCATCTCGGTATTGGAACAGTACCTTAACCCCTATCGCGTCCCAAGCTTTGAGGCGGTTGCAGTGACAGGGAAGGGTGTGATTGAGAGCCTTCAATATGGGATTAACTCCACTTTGCGTCGGCTAGAGCGCATTTAAGCCAGGTAAGCTACAAAGCACGGCTTGTTGAGCCGATGAATAAAACTACATGCGCCTGGCAGCGGTTCACTCAATTACGTATAAACAAGCAAGCAATGTCACCAACTGCACCGATCCAGCCTTTCAGCCGAGTCGCAGCATGTGATGATAAAACGCGTAACAGATCAGGCGTGAGCAAAAATACGTATCGCGGCATAGATTTCTTAGCGGATAACATGCGCCTGATCTCCTCTGAACGCAGCGATCCAATTTTTTGTGGATGCTTCCCTTTAATTTAAAGATACGCTTCGATTTCAATGTACTTTTGGAACAACGCTCCTTTGAATGGATTGTTGAGACTCAACTTTGTGTGTATAATGAAGCCACAAAAGATTGTTAGCCGCAAGACTTCCCCAATCTCATCACCGGGGAAGGCAATGCTATTTGTCCCTTTGAAGTTTACTGACAGCAAAGTGCGCAGAATATCGCGTGGCTGTCCTGAGGAATTACATGGAAACGATACGTGTCATTATAGTTGATGAGCAACCCCTGTTCCGTCACGGTATTCACTGCACGCTGGAACAAATGGGCGAATGCATCATTGTTGGCGAGTCAATAGATGCAAACGAGATCCTGGAGCTCGCTCGCACAGGAAATCCCGATGTCGCTCTGATTGATGCCGGACTCTCCTCCGCTGATGCATTGGAAATCGCTCGACAGATGCGCCATCTTGCTCCACGTATGGCAATTATTATTCTTACACCTTCTGAAGATGAGGAACGCCTCTTCCAGTCCATTAAAGTCGGTGCGGCCGCCTACTATACTCGCAATATCACCCCGCAGGAACTTGTCGATACAATCCGTAAAGTCAGCCATGGCGAATATCTGATTAACGACGATGTCCTGTCTAAACCTTTGCTCGCCAGCCGCGTACTGAAATCATTCCGCGAGCTCGCCGTTGAGGAAGAAGAAACATCTACACGAGATCTTTACTCCCCTCTTTCAAGCCGTGAAGTTGAGATCCTCGATTATATCGCCCGTGGAAATAGCAATAAGGAGATTGCCAAATCTCTTAAAATCAGCGATCAAACAGTAAAAAATCACATCACGTCGATTCTGAAGAAGCTTTCAGTCAATGATAGAACGGCAGCAGTCGTACATGCACTTCGCCACGGCTGGATTAAAATGCACGATAATTAAAGCCGCTGCCCATTCAAACAATCGATCCTTTTGATCAGGCCCAGACTGAGAACAGCTCTTGCCCCGAATCAGCGGCAAGAAAGACATAGAAATCCTGGGTGGTTTTGGGATATTTAGTCGCGTCGACAGAGCTGTCTGCTCTCACAAACGGGATCTGATGAAAAGTAACTAACCAGACCGGTACGTCGTTCAGGTCCCGACGTGGGGCAGAGGTATCTGTCTGCCCATAGGTCACTGTAACATAGCGAGCATCACTATTTTGTGCTTTACTCGCAGGGTATGCTTCCAGTTCATTCGCCAAAAACAGTGCTTGCTGTTTACTCAGGGCGGCATTTTTTGATGGTTGCCCAAGCTGGATACCGGCAGCAAGCAATGGCTGAACCTGAGCCACCGGCACTGCCTCTCCCGCCTGGGAAGAGCCTGTTACTCTCGTGGTCCCTGTTGTGCTTTTCGGCTGCGTTGCTGGCCTACCAACTCCGCTACTCGCGGCTAATAGCCAGACCAGCCATAAGGCCGCTATCCCCAGTAATACGCCCCCTACAATTCCACTCGCCACGCGTGTTTGAGACGATTCTCGCCTTTTCACGTAACACACTCCAATTTTCACTCTACTAAAAAATCAGATTATCAGATTCTTCTGGCAGTGTAGTACAAATTATCCAGAAAGGCAATGTCGGTTTTTTTCAGATCTGACAGTACTGAAATACATCTACTGCTTTACATGTTCAAGCACACTTCATGGGGTCGTTATACTAATCATGACTGGAAGCAATCTACGTCTCACATGCGTCTTACACGCAACTACAAAGTGTTTTGTAATTGTAAGATAGTATCTCTCAATGCCGTGATATTGTTCTCAAAATTGTGTACCTGTACAGTTTTGTATCATATACAAACAGGGGAATAATCGGGTATTATTTTTAAGGTATACTTTTCCGCTGTTTATGTGAACTGACTGACATAGCTCATTAATAAAGCTACTTTTAATCAATTCTTTGCTCGCCATATACCGGCGGCGTTGCGGCGGATGTATCCTCAGGAGTTGCAGTACGATGTATTTTACTTTTCTTTTACGACAGAAAGGACACAAATTTCAGTGAAAGTTTATGGCCGAATGACGGTCTTCCCTATAATGCCTTCGCGTATCAGTCGCCTTTATGAGCTGGCTTATAACCTCTGGTGGAGCTGGCATCCCGAAGCACGTGAGCTTTACAGCACCCTTGATCAAGCCCTCTGGGATAAAGTTGGACACAGCCCTGTACGCTTGCTAAGCGAGGTCAATCCTCAATATCTGGAGCAGGCTACCACCGATATGGATTACCTCCAACGCTACGACGATGTGATGGCGGCCTTTGATCGCTATATGCACCCCCAAAATGAGGAAACCTGGTTCTCTCGCACCCACCCAGAGCTGAAAAATCAGAAAATTGCCTACTTCTCCGCTGAGTTTGGTCTGCACGAGGCTCTTCCAATCTACTCTGGTGGTCTTGGTATCCTGTCTGGGGACCATTGTAAAGAAGCCAGTGATCTCGATCTACCCTTCATCGGGGTCGGCTTCCTCTATCCCCAGGGCTACTTCCAGCAAACCGTCACACGCGAGGGTCGCCAGGAAGCAACCTACGAAAAGCTACAGTTCTCAGAGGCCCCGGCTGTTCCAGCCTGCGATCCCAATGGCAATGAGATTCTGATTAGTGTCGAGCTGCCAGGCCGCCGCATTCATGCCAAGATCTGGAAAGTCCAGGTCGGTCGCATCCCCCTCTACCTGATGGATACCGATGTGCCGCAGAACGCACCGGCTGACCGCGAGCTTTCCGCTCGCCTCTATGGTGGAGATCGTGAGATACGCATCTCGCAGGAGATCGTGCTGGGAATCGGAGGCGTTCGCGCCCTGCGTGCCCTGGGAATTGATCCCGCCTGCTGGCACCTGAATGAGGGTCATGCCGCCTTCCTGAGCCTGGAGCGTTGTCGCGAGTTGGTCAGCCAGGGCTTAGGCTTTAACGAGGCTCGCGAGGTTGTCACGGCCAATGCCGTCTTTACAACCCACACGCCCGTCCCGGCTGGCAACGATACCTTCAATTATGAATTGATTGACAAATACTTCGGCAACTATTGGGGCCAGCTTGGTCTCACACGTGAACAGTTCTTGCAGCTTGCCCACGAAGATCAGGGCTGGGGTCCGACTTACAGTATGACTGTCCTGGCGCTGCGTCTCACGGGTCAGCACAATGGTGTAAGTGCCCTGCACGGAGAGGTTTCGCGCAAAATGTGGCAATTCCTGTGGCCGGGCGTCGATGTGAGCGAAGTACCAATCACTTCAATTACCAACGGCATCCACAGTCCCTCCTGGGTTGCGCCTGAAATCGATACGCTCTTCAAACGCTATATCGCCGAGGACTGGGCCGAGCGAGTTGATGAGCAGGAACTCTGGAATCGGAATATCGCCAATATTCCCGCCGAAGAACTCTGGACGGCTCACCAGATTCGCAAGGAAGCACTGATTGCCTATTCGCGCCGCCGCCTGAGCCAGCAGCACTTGCGCCTGGGCGAGGGTTCGATGCAGATGGAGGAGTTCGATCGGATGCTTCAGCCCAAAGCCCTGACGCTGGGCTTTGCACGCCGATTCGCAACCTACAAACGCGCAACCCTGCTGTTCCGCGATATCGACCGCCTCGATCGTCTCGTAAACAATCCTGAGCGTCCAGTTCAGATCGTTTTTGCTGGTAAAGCTCATCCTGCCGATGAGCCAGGCAAATCCTTGATTGAGCAGGTCTATCAGATCTCGCGTAGCGACAAGTTCAAAGGCAAAATCATTTTCCTGGAAAACTACGATATTGATATGGCCCGCTACCTGGTCTCCGGCACCGATGTCTGGCTCAACACCCCGATTCGTCCTTACGAGGCCAGCGGTACAAGTGGTCAGAAAGCGGCTTTGAACGGCCAGCCAAACTGTAGCATTCTTGATGGCTGGTGGGATGAAGGCTACGATGGCAGGAACGGCTGGGCAATTGGTGAGCAGCGCGAATACCACGATCGCAACGTTCAGGACGAGGCCGACAGCCTGGCGCTTTACAGCCTGCTCGAAGACGAAGTGGTCCCCTTGTACTATGAGCGGGGCTCCAATGGTGTTTCTGAGCGTTGGCTTGACCTGATGCGCGAAGCGATCCGCACCTGCGCACCCCAATTCAGCATGCGCCGCATGGTCAAGGATTACACCACGAGCTTTTACATCCCTGCAATCAGACAGACCCGCAAGATCTCAGAGGACCATTACGAGCAGATTCGGACCCTGGCCGAATGGAAACAAAAGGTCAACGAGGGCTGGGCCGGGCTGGAACTCTACGCTGAGGGACAGCGCGAAGGTCAGCTCAGTCTGGGCGAGTCCATCGATGTACACGCCTGGGTCAGAAGCGAGTCCCTCTCACCGGATGATTTTACCGTTGAGCTGGTCTACGGCGAGGCAACTCCTGATGCGGTCTCTTCACAGTTTGCCGAACCGATGCATTTTGTCAAACGTGAAAACGATGGTTCATATCGCTATGAGCTGAATCTCAGACCATCTGGCAGCGGAAGCATGGCCTATGGCATTCGCGTACTTCCCAGTCATTTCGCGCTGGTCAACAAGTACGAGATGGGCCTGATTCGCTGGGCATAAGCCACTTAGCTTGACTTTATCACAAGAGCACCGGGATTGCACTGTTGATTTCGGTGCTCTGGCTTTCAGAAGACCTTTTCTGGCCTTTACAAGGTCGATCAGTCCAAATAGGACAGCCAGAAAAACAGACAGTCTCCAGGCTCTCTACAGGGCGAATAGCCACAAAAGCCCCTACAGGTAATTTTGCAATCCTCGACCGGAAGTGCATACAATAAAGAAAGATATTTCGGCAAAATAGCAAAAAGGAAAAGAGAGACGATGAAAGCAGCACAATTTGACAAGCACGGTGGTCCTGAAGTACTTCAGGTACGCGAAGTTCCCGATCCAATCCCTGCCAGCAACGAAGTACTGATCGATGTGAAAGCCACAAGTGTCAATCGACTCGATCTCTTCCAGCGTCAGGGCAGCCGCCCTGTGCCTAAGCTCCCTTTTACACCCGGTCTCGAAGCCGCTGGCGTGGTAGTCCAGGATTCCAACGGCTTTCGCGCGGGTGATCGCGTCCTGACCACCCGCGCGGCAGGCGCGAATGGCGGGGGAGGCTTTGCAAGCAGAATTGCTGCTCCGGCGGATGGTCTGGCCCGTATTCCAGATCAGGTTTCATTTGAGCAGGCTGCGGCGGCTGGTTTGGCCTCTTCTACTGCCTGGAGTGGCCTCTTCGATAACGGCAACCTGAAGCCAAATGAGCGCGTTCTGATCTGGGCTGGCTCCAGCGGCGTTGGCTCGATCGCTCTTCAGATCGCTCACCATTTTGGTGCCTGGGTTGCTACGACCGCCAGCAGCGCAAAGCGAGCAGAAGAGCTGAAGCGACTGGGAGCCGATCTCGTGATCAATCCGAAGGAGCAAAACGTCGGTCAGGAACTCCAAAACGTCGGTGGAGTTGATCTGGTACTGGAGTTGATTGGCACCACCCTGCAAGACAGCATCGATGCCTGTAAGCCCGAGGGGCGCGTGGTTCTGATCGGCAACCTGAGTGGTCACGAGTCAACGGTCAACACCCAGACCTGGCGGCTCAAACGTGTCCGCGTGCTGGGTGGCGGCTTAATGCATACCTCTCCCGCGAACGAAGAGCAGGTTCTTCGGCTCATCGCAGAAAAAGTAGTGACACCGCTGATCGCCCACACGCTCCCGCTTGAGCAGGCTGCGGAGGCCCATCGCCTGCAAGAACAGAGCAAGCACCAGGGCAAAATCATTGTAGTACATTCATGATTTCCAGTTACCCACAATCTTCCTCCATAATTAATAGCAAAGAGCCTGCCAGTCAAATAAACCGGCAGGCTCTCTCAGACTTTTGCAAGCGATCAGGGCGCGACACCCAATTTACTGTTAATAAACAGGCCCATATCGGTAGCCCCATCGGTACTTCCAATCGGGCGACGTTCCCACCACCATTGCCAGACATGCTGAACCGCCAGTCCCAGGTTAAATTTAGCCCCCACTGGAGGTGCGTCGCCATAACTCAACCAGAGCCAGGGACCCACGCCCGGCCAGGTGCTCTGTCCAACACAGTTATTGGTTGGAGAAACAAGGCAAGGAGGTGGCATATAGCCCTGAGACCACCAGCTTCGCAAATGATACTGATGGTAGGCAAATTGGCCCTTTCCGCCGTCGCTATTAGCGAATTGGGTAATCGCATTCGGCAGATCCGTATCGGCAGCAACAATTGCCTGGACCGACTGAGCATCCTGCGAACAGCCAGATGGATAAGACAGGCAGAGATGTTTGTAATCGCGCAGGTACCAGAGGAAGGGCCAGTTCGCGCCGCTCATCACTCCGATATAAAGCTGATGCTTCCCACCATACAACTTCTGGTCCAACGCATCCAGCTTACCCATCACGATATTCAAGTCGGTCGTGGTTTGCACATAGATCATCATCTCATGTGGCCCATCCGCCGCATGCACATAGCTCACCTCGTACATATTGTGCACAGTCGGCAACAACAGCAGCAGCACGGCGATCACCCCAAATACGGCAGTTCCAGTGCGCCAACGCTCGCGCGAGGACCAGCGCGGCTGCGCGCCTGCTACTGCTTCCTCAGTCGTCTGAGCAGAGCGAGAACGAGCACGCAGGTCCAGGATCAAAGCCCAGGTCCATTTCAACAACGGAGCCAGCATGATACCGCCGAGCAACAACATCGGCAGCATAATGTGAATCATCAGCCAGGGCATCTTCTCTGCCGCCCAGGAATAGATAAACAGGTTGCCCAACGCCCAATAGGACAGGAACAACCGGAAGCG
>DASSXK010000164.1:0-3908 GCA_035703945.1 Ktedonobacteraceae bacterium
GCCGTCTCTTCTGAGATAACCCCATATTGATCCAGCGTCGCCTGCGGAACCCCCATCTGGGCTTTCAGGCGTGCACTATACGTTACCAGCCCTCCGACAAAATAAGCGGAGCTGCCCGAAACATTTGTAATCGTACTGCTAATCAAGCCGCCCGTCAGGGACTCCATTACGCCCAGTGTCTGGCCGCGTTCCTTCAAGATTGCTCCAACGATCCCCTGGAGCGTCTCTTTATCTACGCCAAAGACATGATGTCCCAGGATCTTGCGAATCTCGGCCTCGGTTGCCGCGACCTGCTCCTGGGCCAGTTCCAGACTCGGGGCCTTGGCAGTGACACGCACATCGACAGCCTCGCTTTTGGCATAGGTCGCCACGGTGGGGTTATCGCTATGAATAATATCCTGTAAACGTTCTTCCACCAGCGACTCACCCATGCCAGAGACGCGCAAGATCCGTGTAAAAATCGCTCCACCCGTCGAGCTGCCCAGGCGCGGAATCGCCTCTTCTTCCCACATGCGAAACATCTCGCGTGGCACGCCAGGCATCGCGACAATAATATGTCCATCCTTCTGTACAAACCAGCCGGGAGCCGTCCCCAGCGGATTTGGCAAAGGCCTGGCCGAAGGAATCAAGGAGGCCTGCTTTAGATTGCGCTCAGGCATGACAGAGTGGCGAGTTGCAAACATGCCGCGTAGATCGGCCTCCAGCTTTGGATCAATCGTCATTGTCTCGCCCAGCAACGTGCTGATCCCCTCGCGCGTCAGATCATCCTCCGTTGGACCCACCCCGCCGGTCATCACAATCAGATCGGAGCGGTTCCAGGCCCGTTGCAGGGTCTCGACAATCCTTCCAAGGTTATCCCCAACCTGTGAGACATAATAAAGATCAATCCCCAGACCAGCCAGGCTCTGGGACAGGTACGTGGCATTCGTATCCGAAATATGACCAAGAAGTAGTTCGGTGCCGCAGGAAATTATTTCCGCCCGCATAAAAATCCTCCAAACATCGGCATTTTAGCCGTCCTCACACGTCTTTTGAGACAAAAAAATAGAAACCAAAGCACTACCTGCTTTATCATATCACACAATCAGATGAATCAATATGTTGTGTTGAGAATGATTAGAAAATCAATATGTTGTGCCAAAAGGCTTGAAAATGGGGAAATTTAGGAGTATACTGTGGGTGTCCGTAAGTGAATTCAAAACGGTAGTAGCCAGGACGAAGTATACCATCTACTGGCAACACAAACAAAGCATCTATGTCAGAAGTCATATCCCCGGTTACAGATCAGGAGCAATCCATTCGGTCCGCGACGTGAAATGACTTGTAGAGACACCAAGCAAGCGATACGAGCACAAGCATCCGAACGCACATATGAGGCAGAATTGTGCACAGACGGCCTCATAGAATGGATCGCCAGGCGTCCATCCGTTGAAATGTTGAAACGCGTAGAAAAAGGAGTTAGAGAGCATGTTGGAGCAACAGAAGAATCCCTCCCAGGCTCAGGAAATCACCAAACCACAGACCAGTACTCAATTAGAAGGCATCCGCCAGAAAGTTTTTATCGATAGATATTCACTGAAAAACCCTTCCGGTCAACCGCTTGAACAACATCCTGAAGACCTGTGGGCGCGTGTCGCACGTGGCATCGCCGAGGTCGAGCAGACCGAAGAGCAACGCAACTACTGGGAAAAACGCTTCTACGAAGCCCTGCGCGACTTCCAGTTCGTGCCAGGGGGACGTATCCTCGCGGGCGCTGGCTCCGGCCACCAGGTAACATTTTATAACTGTATGCCACCCGACCAGGAAGTGCTGACCGCTGACGGCTATAAACCAATTTCCGAAATCAAGATTGGCGATCAAGTAGTCACACATCGTAATCGCTTGCGCCCGGTCCTACACAAATTTGAGCGCGAGACGGAGGAAACGCTCTATATTATCCGTCCGAAGAAAATCGGATATGATGATTTACGCCTGACAGGTGATCACAAAGTCTACATTATTCGTTCAGAGTGGGTGAACAAACACAAATCACGCGATGGCTTGAAATTGCAGCATCAGCCTGATTGGATTCCCGCAAAAGATATAAAACCTGGTGACTACGTTGCGGTTGCACATAACGGAGAAGAGCATTCGCCCAATCCTATCTCTTTGCAGGATTATATCCCACACTATGAAACAAAAGATGGCAAGCTCTTTAAGTCAACTGTTCGAGGCGATCATGGATATGTCTCAGATTGGGGCACACATTATAAGATTAATGATCAATTGACTCTCGACGGAGACTTGTGTTATCTGTTCGGCCGCTGGCTTGGTGATGGATGTGTGACACATCGCTCTGGTACAGATATTCCTTCCGGAATCAAAATTGTTTTCGGCCTGGATGAGCAAGCTGATATCCAGAAGATCGCTCAGATCATTGAGGCCAAATTCGGAATTGAACCTTCCATCAAATTGAGCAGCACGGAACGCTGGTACGATCTGTGGGTCAATTCCATGCCAGTCGGGGAATTTTTTAAGGCTTTCTTCGGCTGCTACAGCCATAGCAAACGGATTCATGACCAATTGATGCATTTGCCAAATGAGCTCACGCTAGATTTGTTACACGGATTATTCAGTGCTGATGGTTATGTATCAAGCAACAAGCTCGGTATTGTCTTATCGAACCGCTCGCTATGTATCCAGGTTCATCAGCTACTTCTCCGACTGGGCTATGTATTCTCGATTCGGGAAAACACGCATCGTCTGGGACGTACACCAGCCTACCGCATTCAGGCCTCCGCAAATGAATGTGCTCCACTCTTTGAGCGCTTTTTTGGTGTTCAAGCCCCTGAGCACGACGTGGATTTGAAATATTATTTTGAATACGAGAACCTCAAGTGGGTACGAATAAACGAAATTGCAGTTGAAGATTATGTTGGCGATGTGCTGGACATTGAGGTCGAGGAAGACCATTCATTCGTCTCAGCCGGTGTTGTAGTCTCAAACTGCTACGTTATACCCTCCCCGGACGATAGCCGCCAGGGTATCCTGGACAATCTAAAGGTCATGACCGAGATCATGGCACGCGGCGGTGGCGTTGGCATCAACCTGTCAACCCTGCGTCCACGCGGCTCCTATATCAAGACCGTGAACGGGACTGCATCAGGCCCCTGCTCCTGGGCCCAACTCTACTCCGTCGCCACCGGCGATGTGATTCAACAGGGTGGCTGTTTTGGTCCAGACACGCGCATCGCCACCGATCGTGGACTGATTCGAGTAGCAGACCTGGCAGATCGCCTGGATAGCGGCGAGGCCATTAAGGCTCAAACCCATAAAGGACTGCGACCTTTCAATTATGTCTTCCGCAATGGCACAAAAGATCTTTATGAAGTAACAACCAGCCGAGGTTATAAAGCCCACGTGACAATGGATCACAAGATGGCAGTTCTTCATAAAGGCCAAATCGTCACCATTCCCCTGCGTGAGCTTGAAGAAGGCGACGAGATTCTGCTACACCTTGGCGAAAGCAAAGAAAATGAGACCGAGCTTGTAAGCCTCTCAGCAAGTCCTTATGTTCGTTCAAAAATGTCCACGACGTTGAACGAAAACGTCAGCCTGCCAGAAAAACTCACACCGGAACTGGCATATGTCCTTGGCTATTCTTACGGTGATGGCTATGTCATACAGGGTAAAAAAGTCACCTGGAAGGACAGCAAAGGTCTCTCACTTGCTGTTGGAAACAAGCAGGAAGACATACTTGAGCGACTGACCACCTCATTTAGAGATCTCTTCGGGGTTGAACCAGTCATTGCCCCTGGCGATGGAGCCTGCACCAACGTCAAACTCTATTCACGCATGGTCATCGATTGGCTGGAAGAGAATAGCCTGCTCAAGCAAAAGGCAGAAGTCGTACGCGTGCCCGAGGCAAT
>DASSXK010000366.1:0-12004 GCA_035703945.1 Ktedonobacteraceae bacterium
CTTTATAGATTTTGACCTCCCTTTGGGGAGCGAAATTGTAATACTTGTGGATGGTATGAGAAGCATTTATTTTCGCTCAATCATATGGACCTTTAGAATGAAAGCATTGCATTTTTGGATGTATTCGCACATAATACCCTCAGAAAGATTGTGAGGAGGCACGTGTGCAATGCTGGCAAAGGCAAAAAGTTGTGCGGTTGTTGGTTTAGAAGGGGCCTTGATCGAAGTGGAGGTGGACCTCTCCAATGGACTTGCAGCCTTTAACGTCGTTGGACTGCCCGACGCGGCAGTCAATGAATCCCGTGAACGTGTGCGATCCGCGATTAAAAATAGCGGCTGTACCTTCCCCTATAAACGTGTCACGGTCAATCTCGCGCCCGCCGATCTACGCAAAGAAGGTCCGGCCTACGATCTCCCAATTGCGGTCGGCATCCTGCTGGCATCGGGCCAGATAAATATTGATGAACGCATTTTAGATAGCCTCTTTATTGGCGAACTTTCACTGGATGGCAGTGTTCAGCATACAACCGGTATTCTTCCAATGGTCGCTCTGGCACGCGAGAAACAGGTTGGCTCCGTTTTTGTGCCAGCAGGGGATGCGCTGGAAGCCTCGCTGATTCAAGGGATTACGGTCTACCCGGTTCAAACCCTGGCCCAGTTGATCGCGCATCTGAATGGCGAACAGCCGATTACTCCCCACGAGGCTGATATTCAGATGCTGGCGACCGCCGAACCCGTGATCTATGGACAGGATATGGCGGCCGTGCGGGGTCAGGAACACGTCAAACGCGCCCTGGAGGTTGCCGCCAGCGGTGGACATAATGTGTTGATGAGTGGCCCTCCCGGCTCCGGCAAGACCTTGCTGGCTCGCGCCACCCCCTCAATTTTGCCAGGGATGATCATTGAAGAGGCGCTGGATGTGACGAAAATTTACAGTGTCAGCGGGATGTTGCCATCCGATACGCCGCTGGTCTTGCAGCGTCCCTTCCGTGCGCCTCACCATACGATCAGCCACGCGGGATTGGTGGGAGGCGGAAGAATACCCCGACCGGGCGAGATCAGCCTGGCACATCGAGGCGTGCTTTTTCTGGATGAACTGCCGGAGTTTGGGCAGAATGTCCTGGAGGTCCTGCGCCAACCACTTGAGGATAAGCTTGTTACGATCTCACGTGCCCAGGGCACGATAACCTACCCCGCCAATGTCATGCTGATTGCTTCAATGAACCTCTGCCCCTGCGGGTATTTTGGCGATCCTGTCAAAGAGTGTACCTGCTCGGCCTCCACGATTGCGCGTTATCAGAAGCGGATCAGTGGACCCTTACTGGACCGAATTGATATTCATGTCGAGGTACCAAGGGTCGATTATGAGAAGCTGGTGGATAAGCGAAGCGTGGAAAATTCGAACACGATTCGGGCCCGGGTCCAGGCCGCTCGCTCGCGTCAGATGGCACGTTTTGTCGGCACGAAGCTGACCTGTAATGCTGAAATGGGGGCGGCTGAGGTGCATGAGTTCTGTCGCACCGATACCTCTGGCGAAAAGCTGCTCAAGGCCGCAATGCAGCAACTTCATCTGTCAGCGCGGGCCTTTCATCGAGTGCTCAAGCTCGCTCGCAGTATCGCGGACCTGGCGGAAAGCGAACATATCGCGACCAACCACATTGCCGAGGCAATTCAGTATCGGCCTCGCATGGGGGCTTAGCAAGCAACAGGCGCCTCCAATCGTAGGCGCGGGAGCGCTGTTTCGAGAATATTCTGAGTTGGTTAACTTCTGACGAAGAGGCTTGATAGATAGAATAGGGACGATCTGTCAGGCTTATTCGCATTTGAATACAAGTTTGCAACCGTTTGCCTGCTGATAGAGTGTAGGAAGAGGGATCGAAGGCAGCTTGACCTGTACTTTTAGGCGGAGGGAATGTAGCCGGGGTCGAAGTTGTTCTCAATAGGGAAGGTGAATGAATCCGCCTGGGACCCTGGTATAAAAATGCCGGGTTTTCTTGACAGCGGACAATCCTCAATGATACCATTACTCCTAGAATTATATATTGCATTCATTTTGTTTTTTAGCTATAGGATGCGTATCTTGATGGAAAGCGTGTTATTGCTGACAGTTGATTTTCCCGCCTCCTGACATTTCCTTCTGTGGCTGGTGTCGCCGGGTTTTATTCCTCTGTGATTGTTTATTGGCGATACCCCGTGCTTCTCGCTTTATATGCCTGAGTGAGATGAGCGTTCACTCTACCCCGGTCTGCTCTTTTAAGAAATGTCGTGAATAAGCTGCCCTGGCCCGCTGAATGCGTTGGCTGCAACTTTCATAGTATGAAGAACACATAGACATGTGTATAAAGGAATAAAAAATCTCGATGTTACAGGTTAATCGTATTCTACTTAATTATGGACCACGCCTGATTCTGGATCGTGTTTCATTCACCGTCGCGGCTGGAGAGAAGGCCGGGATTATTGGTGTGAATGGCGCGGGGAAAAGCTCCCTGCTGAAGATTATCGCAGGTCTGAAAGAGCCTGATGGTGGAAATGTCATGTTGCCCAGCACGCATGGGTATCTTTCACAGGATGTCGCGCACGAAACCTCGGTCAAGGATGGTGTCAATGTGCGGGATTTCATCTATAGCAGCATCGGTCTGGATGTGGCGCTTGAGAAATATCAGGTCCTGACGGATAAGATCGGTGAAGCGGGCGAAGATCTTGATGAAGTGCTGGAAGAATTTTCAGAAGCACAGGAAGATCTCGATCGCCTGGGATATTATGACGCGGACGCTCGTGCCGAGCAACTGATTGCTGGCTTGAGCCTCAAAGGTGTGACCCTTGATCGCGATGTCAAGACCCTGAGTGGCGGACAAAAGACGAAACTGGCGCTTGTACAGCTTCTCTTCCAGGCTCCCGACCTGTTGATGCTCGACGAGCCGACAAACTTTCTGGATGCCGAAGCCACAAACTGGCTGATGGAATACCTTGAGACTTATCGTGGGGCGCTGCTGATCATCTCGCACGACCTGGATCTGCTGGATCGTAGCATCAATAAGATCTTGCGCTTGAATGAGTTCACACATAAGCTGGAAGAATATAAAGGCAACTATTCCAATTACCTGACGGTCACAGGTGATGAAATGGCCCTGATGGAGCGCACCAAAAAGCAGCAGGAGCGCGAGATTATCCGCCTGCGCAAGACCTCTGATCGTCTGCGTGGATTTGGTGCGACACGTGTAAGCCAGCGTATTTCGTTGGATAAACGTATCGCTGAGTTAGAGACCAGTAAACCAGATATTCCCCAGAACAGCAAACAGATCAAGATTGATTTCCCGGTTCGTCGTCCCAGTGGACAACTGGTTGTACGTGTCGATCATCTTTCAAAAGCTTATGGCAAGAAAGAGATTTTCAACGATATCAACTTTGAAGTTGAGCGAGGACAACGGTTGGTAATCATCGGCTTGAATGGTGCCGGTAAAACGACGCTGCTACGCTCATTACTGGGACTTACGACGATCAACACTGGCCTGGTGACGCTGGGTGATGGAGTACAGATGGGATATTATGCTCAGGAGAACGAGGGCCTGGACTACGAGAGTACCATTCTCAACGAAGCCAGCGCGATCTTGCCTGAGAATGCCAAACGTGTGCGCTCAGTGCTTGGGCGCTTCCTGTTTAACGGGGATCGCGTCTTCCAGCAGATCGGTACCCTGAGTGGTGGTGAGAAGACACGCCTGGCGCTGGCAAAGATGGTCCTGGATGGTCCGAACCTGCTGATCCTGGACGAGCCAACAACCCACCTGGATGTGATGTCACGGAACCTGATCGGTGAGGCGCTGGGAAGCTACAAAGGCACGATCATCACTGTCACTCACGATGTCGAGTTTGTGAAGGATCTCAAGCCCGATACTTTGCTGATGATGCCAGAAGGCCGCATCCTGCCATACGATAACAAGTATGATGACCTCTTGAAGCGTGCATAATTTTGAGTACCCTTACAAGCAATAAGCAAATTGGACCATGTTCTCCGAGAAAAGTTTCGGGCAAACATGGTCCAATTTTTGTATGAGAGAGCCTGCTTTTTTAGTTGACGTTCAGTTCGATTTCGACGTTGTTGCGCAGGGCATTGGAGACGGGGCAGCTCTGTTCGGCTTTGTGAGCTGCGGCGGCAAATCCCTCGGAATCCAGTCCAGGAACGGTGCCAGAGACGTCCAGCGTGATTTTGGTGATTTTCGGGGCACCACCAACCATATCCAGGACGCAGACGGCACTGACTTTAAGCTGTTTGGGCGGCGTTTTAGCTTCACCCAGCACGCTTGAAAGGGCCATCGCATAACAACCGGCGTGGGCGGCGGCGATCAACTCTTCCGGACTGGTTTGTGATTGTCCTCGTTCAGTGCGCGAGGCCCAGGTGATTGGCAGGCCTGCCTGAACGGCATGGCTGCTGACAAACTCAATCTGACCAGTTCCTCGGGTGAGGGTTCCATTCCAGATAACCTCGGCTTTGCGCTCTGCAACTGCCATCATTCTTTCCTTTCGTTAAAGCTGTATACTCTTACGCTCGTGTATCCTTTTTTGAGAAACCAAAAGCATGGACGCTGGCATTGCCACAAATAGGTAGTAAGAAACAGGCTCTCGGTTTTTGGCAAACCAACGTATAACTAGATGGTAACATATAGATTTGCAGATTGCACTCCTTGAACAATTGAGGCATTGGTTTATTTTGGCTGAAGAAAGAATTGTAGAGGTCAGGGAACAATGGTACAATCATCCAAATTCCTACGTTTGCAAAGGAGCACAATTACGATGGAGATTTCACCATCAGCCAGACCGCTTGTTTTATTGAATCCCACCTCTAATCGAGGGCATATGGAGGCGTATCGCGCACTGGTGAAGGCAAAGGCCGAGGAGAACCAGGGCGAGTATATCGAGACGCAGCGTGGCGGCGAAGTAGAGGAACGTGCCAAACAAGCTGCTTTACAGGGACGTCCTGTGGTTGCAGTGGGTGGAGATGGAACGGTCCATGAAGCTGTCAATGGTATCCTTTCTTCGGGCTGCCAGGTGCCACTGGGGCTGGTTGGAGCTGGTTCGGGCAATGATTATGCCTGGGTTACTTTGAATTTGCCTAAAGATCCCGCTGAGGCTGTAGAGCGGGCCTTTCATGGCCGGGTGGTGCAGGCCGACGCTGGCAAGCTGAATGGTCGCTACTTTGCAAATGCTTTTAGCGTTGGTTTGGATGGCGAGATCGCAGCAATGGCGGCTCGCCTGAAGAAATATCCACTGATGAGTGGGTTCCGGCTCTATTATACCTCGACGATTACGGAGCTTTTATTTGGCTATCATAAATGTCCCTTCCTCTATTTAAATATGTCCGATGGCGAAAAAGAGTTCGCCATCGAGACAAGTCGCTATGTCTTAATTGCCATCTCGAATGGACCCACCTATGGAGCCGGCTTTCGGATTAATCCAAAAGCGGATTATCAGGATGGTTTTTTTGATATTTGCACGATCCGTTATACGCCCCTGTTGCGGGCCTTAAGGCTGCTGCCGATTGTACAGAAGGGGGAACATGAGAATCTCCCCGAGGTCACATTTTACCGGGCAAAAAAAATTGACATCGAATGTCGCAAACCGGCTGGATTACAGGTGGATGGCGAAGCTACGCGGGAAATAAGCTTCCATGCGGAAATTTTGCCGGGGGCACTACAGGTACGAATATGACATCTGGCGATAGCGTCTATGCGCTGCTGCTAACTGGATTCAGGGGCTTCACACGCCTGATCTGTCGGCCCCGTGTGATTGGGCTGGAACATGTGCCGAAGAGCGGTCCCGTCTTGATCGTTTCCAATCACGCGAGCTGGTATGATCCTCTGCTGATCGGAGGCGCGCTGCATCGTCGAACCTGGTTTTTTAGCAAGGTCGAGGTTTTTCAATGGCCGCTCGTGGGTGGGGTCTGTCGCGTGACGGGGCAGATTCCGGTGCGGCGGGGCGAGAGCGATCGGGGCGCACTGTTGGAGGCTTTGAAATATCTGGAAAGCGGGCGGGCACTGCTGGTATTTCCCGAAGGGACGGTTGAACGCCAGGGGAAGATGTTGAAGCCAGGGGCTGGGAGCGCGATGCTGGCGCTGCGGGCCGGTGTGCCTGTTCTGCCAATCGGGCTGATTGGATCTCGCAAGATTCTACGGACCTGGAAATCCTGGTTCCCGAGGGTGACAATCGCGATTGGCGAGGCCTATCTACCGAAGATTCCGGCTGGAACTTCACGCAAAGTTGCCTTACAACAGGTGACAGAGGAGATGATGGCGAAGATCGCCGCCCTGCTGCCTCCAGAGATGAGTAGCGGGGCGGTTGTCACACAGATAGCAAGCGAGCAGCAGGGGCCGTAATTATTTTGTTTTGGCGGGAACGGGAGCGAAGGCCGAGGGACAGAGCTGGTTTAACTGGCATTGCTCGCACTGCGGACGGCGGGCAATGCAGATAGCGCGTCCATGATAGATCAACAGGTGTGAAATGTTCAGCCATTCCGGTTTAGGAATAATCTGAGTCAGATCTTTTTCAACTTTGACGGGATCGGTATTGCTGGTCCAGCCCAGGAGGCGTGTTATACGTCCGACGTGGGTATCGACGACAACGCCCTCGGTGATGCCAAAGGCATAGCCCAGGACAACATTGGCGGTTTTACGCGCCACTCCCGGTAGCGTCAGGAGGTCTTTCATGTTTTGAGGGACCTCGCCGCCATACTCTGTGATGATGCGCTGGCACGTTGCTCGAATGTTTTTGGCTTTGTTTTTATAGAAACCTGTGCGGTGAATATCCTGCTCCAGTTCTTCCTGACTGACTGTTGCAAAGGCCTCGACGGTCGGATATTTTACAAACAGCTTCTCCGTTACAATATTGACGACCTTATCGGTACATTGGGCGGCAAGCTGGGTGGCAATCAGAAGCTGCAAAGGATTTGAAAAATTGAGGCTACAGGTCGCGTCGGGATAAAAGCGATGCAGCTCGTCGATGATCGGGAGAACCTGTTCTGGCGAGCCTGGCCTGGGCCCGGTATAGTTGTGGGAGGTGACTTGTTCCATACGTTTTTACTTCTTTCACTTCCGGCGTTTGCTAGCCTACATCATGCATATAACTTGAGATTGTATTGTAGCAGAGACCACGAAAAAGCTCCATCCTGTTTGCCTGCATTCGTCTATTTTTCAGGACCAACATACAAACAGGATGGAGCTTTTGTCAAAAGGGTTTGGAAAGGAGTGGCTAGCTCTCGCGCTGATCACGCAGGACCTTGCGCAGAGCATCGGCTTGTCCCCGGTTCCAGGCCACCGAACGCGTACCGCTATCGATGACGGGCAGGGAACTTTTCTCATGAATTTCCGCCGCACGTTCGCGTTGGATGATCTCATGAATCAACTGGCGCTCGCTCATGCGCCATCCACGGAGGCGAGCCCTTTCGGCAAACCACATAACACGTGCATACCCTGCCTGGTATTCACGCTCGCTTTCCTTTTGAGTTGGCATCTGTTGCATATCACAACGCCTTTCACCAGCGGCAAAACATGCGTTTTGGAGATAAATAGTCACAATTCCAGCAGGAAAGATGACGGCAAAAAACACAGCACCGGGCGCTGAACCCGACTACTATTTTCAGTGTAAAACGAGGTTTAAACCGCGCCTCTGCCCAATACTTCCCTAACGTAAGGATAACGCTTCTACTGAGAAATTGCAACTGCTGGCGCTGTCGGACTTTCAGCGTTTTCTTCGCTTTCAACGATACGGATCGTGTGCTGGATTTGAGCCGTTTTGCTCAGCATTGCCCCGGCCCCGCAATACTGTTTCTCCGTCAGCGCGATTGCGCGTTCAACCGCCTGGGGATTGAGATTATGTCCGGTTACAACATGTTCGATAGTGATCGTGTTGAAGACCTTAGGATGGTTGCTGGCGCGTAGACCATGCACAGTGATGGCATAGTTGTGCACATTCTGGCGCCGTTTTTTCAAGATTCCGATGACGCTTATACCAGTGCAACCAGCCAGTCCCGCCAGGAGCAGCTCCATTGGACTGGCCCCGGCGTTCTGGCCGCCGCCTTCCTGATCTGTATCGACCAGGAAGCGGTGGCCGCTGCCGGAAGAGATTTCAAAGCTCAGGCCTGCCTGGTGCTGGGCCTGAACCATCATTTCATCTGACATCGTGGTTTTCTTTCTCTTTACCCATGGTCCGATCTTCGTTCGCGGCCTTAAGAGGCCGAGACAGAACGTCGAGCCCGTGGTTTGGCTGGATTATGGACGACCTGCTTGATTTTTTGAAGATCCAGGAAGACCCCACTGTGGTTGGCTGGAATTGAGCCAAGCAGATGGGTCCCCTCTTCGTCATAGCTTTCGCTTTCGATCGTGCCGAACTGGTGGAACAGAGCAACCAGATCGCCGCGATCATAAGGAATAACAACATCTATTGAGACAAAATTCTCCTGAAGCGCCTCGCGAATGCAGTTTAGCAGATCTTCGATGCCCGAGCCATTCAGGGCCGAGACACGGATCTGAGGCATCGTTTCAGCCATGCCGCGCAGGTGCAGCAAGGTGTCGGGCGGTAGTAGCTCGGACTTGTTGAGGGCGATGACCATTGGTCGACCGGCCGCACTGATATCCTCCAACACTTGTTCGACGGCTTCGGTCTGATGTTGCATGTTGGGATGCGAGGCATCGACGACGTGCACAAGTAGATCGGCTTCGCCCACCTCTTCCAAGGTGGCGCGGAAGGCCGCGACAAGCGTGGTTGGGAGACGCTGCACAAAGCCTACGGTGTCGGTCAGCAGAATCTCCTGGCCGCCATTGAGGCGGACCCGGCGCGTTGTTGGATCGAGGGTCGCGAACAGTTTATCTTCGGCGAAGGTTGATGTTCCGGCCAGTCGATTCAGTAAGGTTGATTTGCCAGCGTTGGTATAGCCAACGAGGGCCACGATTGGAGCACCAGTCAGTCTGCGTCGCTCTCGATAGAGATGGCGGTGGGTGCGGACATGCTCCAGCTCTTCCTGGATCTGGCCCTTCTGCTTGCGTAGCATACGGCGGTCAACTTCGATCTGCTTTTCACCTTCACCACGCTGCTGCGTACCACCACGCTGGCGTGAAAGGTGGGACCACTGACGGGCGAGACGGGGCAGATCGTACTCGATCTGAGCCAGCTCAACCTGAATACGACCCTCTTTGGTACGGGCACGTTGACCAAAGATGATCAGAATCAGAGCAGTACGATCAAGCACCTGGATTTCCAGGGTTTTTTCAAGTGAGCGGTGTTGACCAGGGGTCAACTCCAGGTCGAAGATAACCGAGTCGCAATCATGCATTTTGGCGAGTTCGGCGATCTCCTGAACTTTGCCTGAGCCGATCAAAGTACCAGCATGGAGCTGATTCAGCTTTTGCACAACGCGATCGACGCAGATAATACCGGCCGTGCGCGCAAGTTGATCGAGTTCATCAAGTGATTCTTCAACCGACCAATCGTTTCCAGGCATATCTACTCCGACCAGGATCGTTTTCTCTGGCGCATTGGAGAGCAGTCCTTGCAGTGGCTTGTCGTCGCCAGGTTGTAGTGAGGGATTATTTTCTCCCATATAAAATTTTTATCTCCTTATAGAGGGCTGGCCACAAAGGGTGTCATCGTTCTTTAACGTGGGCCGCCCGTTGGTTTTAGAATGAGCAAGGTGTTGATTGGTGTGGCAAGCCAGTGTAACGCGCGGACCTGCCAGGACGTAAGGCGAGGCTGGAAACTGTTAACGTGGTTCTTTCCGGGTAATGAATAATTGAAGCCACCGGAGAAAGATGTACTGGAGAGAGATCCAGTTGAGAAAACAAGTAACAGTTTGAAGTTTACTTCGCCAGCGTACCTGGGTCGCGCACATAAACACATAAGAGCCAAGCGTAATAAAGGTATTTTCTGATGCTTTACTCAGATTGTGGTGTGTTCGCTTGCCGGGGTAGTTTAGCTGAAGAACTTCACTATCATGTCACTCCTGTTTTTCTGATCTCTAAGATTGAAGGATTCACCGAGGTTCTGGTGATCTGTTCTTTAAATTATACCATTTATGGGTTGGATTTACAAGGGCCACGTTACAGGGATGCAAAGAAGCCTGAGCCACTGCATCCCTGTAACGTATTGACAAACATCTATATTTTATGCCAGTTCAAACGTCATTGGCAGTTCCTGGACGCCGAAGAAGGCTGAGGCGGCAGGAATACGGCGCAGGGGAACTGAGCGGTCGCGCCTGATTGTGCTGAAGCGTTGGAAAAGAACCTCGAAGGCGATCTTTGCTTCGATTCGCGAGAGTGGTGCTCCGACGCAGAAATGGATGCCATGACCAAAGGCCAGATGGCGATTGGGCGTTCTGGTAATCTCAAAGCTATCGGGATCGGGGAACTGATTTTCGTCCCGGTTGGCCGATCCGATCCAGGGCGTCACCATTTGTCCCGCCTTGATGGTCTGCCCACCGATGGTAACGTCGGCGGTTGCGACGCGGATCATGCGCTGGACAGGCGAACGGAAACGCAGGGCTTCTTCAACGGCAGTTGGGATCAGCGAAGGATTGCCGCGAAGGCGATCAATTGTTTCGGGATACTCATCGAAACTCACCAAGGCATTGCCGATCAGGTTGGTGGTGGTTTCGTTTCCGGCTACCAGTAGCAGAACATAGAAACTCATGAGTTCTCTTTCGGTGAGGTGTTTGCCATTAATCTGGGCGGAAAGCAGGGCGGTGATCAGATCCTCTTTTGGATCTATGCGGTGCTGGTCGGTAATCTCTTTCAGATAACCACGCATCTCTCGGATGGCCTGCCGTGATTCCTGCGTGTTGGGGCTGACGACGGCATCGGACCAGTGTTTAAAGCGATCACGATCATGAGGAGGCACCCCAAGCAACTCGGCAATCACAATCACCGGCAGAGGATAAGCAAGGTCCGCGATGATATCGATCTTACCCGTGTTGGCGACGCGATCCAGGTGCTCGTTGACAATTTCAGTGATGCGTGGCGCGAGACGGGCAACAGTTCGAGGGGTGAAGGCCTGGGTGACGAGTGAGCGCAGTTGGCGATGGCGAGGAGGATCAAGATTGAGAATCGATGGCTCAAAGTTGGACTGTTTCTTTTCTTCCTCCGTCATTGTGCTTTGCGCCACCTCGGAGGAGAAGTTTGTAGGATCGGTCAGGACGCGCTGCACGTCGTTATAACGGAAGATATGCCAGAGATTGTTGCGAGCGTCATAGTGAATTGGCTCGCTTTCGCGCATCGTACGGTACCAGGGGAATGGATCAAGACTGGTTGCCAGCTCAGGTAAGATGAATCCTCGCGAAAGCCGTCCAGGATTTCTGTTGCTGGGCTGGTCTTCGTCGTGTGTTGGTTGGATTGAGGTGGTCATATAACCTTCCTTCGTGAGTTGCTTTCTTCAGATGAATTGGCGTGCGCCGAGCTAATTGTATCGACATAGAACAAATTATAGTGTTATTGTAACATCCCTTTTTCAGACAATAAAGGGTAAGCCGTTTGTGGGCGGGTCGGGTAAAAAGGGAAAATGGCGAGGATATTATGTGCTATGATAAAGCCATAAGAGTGAATGTGTAGTATGTGCGCCCGGTTGTGACGCGCTATTTTTACTCGTGAGAAGGGGAGAATTTCCATGCCTCAGGTTCCTGATCTCAGTTCTTATCGACGTTATTTTCCTTCACTTGCATTACAGGTAGGTAGGCAACCTGCAATCTATTTCGACAATCCTGGTGGAACGCAGGTGGCTCAGCAGACAATTGAGGCCACAACCAAATATTATCAGGAAGCAAATTCTAATTCGCACGGGGCATTTTTGACCAGCCAGCGAACCGATCGTGTAATTCAAGATGCCCGCGAGGCGATGGCCAGCTTCTTGAATGCCGCCAGCCCGAAAGAAATTGTCTTTGGTCCAAATATGACGACCCTGACCTTTGTCTTCAGTCGAGCCTTTGCCAGGACCTTGAAGCCAGGGGATGAAATCATTGTCACAATGCTCG
>DASSXK010000421.1:0-7324 GCA_035703945.1 Ktedonobacteraceae bacterium
CCCTGGAAATCAGGACCGTTTGGGAAGTTGCTGCAAGGACCAGCTATTGCCATCGGGGTCGCGGAAATGCACAAACAATCCCCACGCTTGCTGATCAAGCTCACTGACCTCCGCGCCTCGTCGGATCAGCTCTTCGCGGGCAGCTTTTGCATCCTCAATCACCATCAGGAGTCCTCCTTGTGTTCCAGGTTGCATCGTCGTAATTCCCTCCCCCAGCACTATCGAGCAGGCCGATCCAGGAGGTGTCAACTGGACAAAGCGTAGATTCTCATTCACCCGCTGATCAAAGTCGGCGCTAAAGCCGAGCTTCTCCGTATAAAAAGCCTTGGCGCGGTCAACATCCGTGACGGGTACCGGAACGAGTTCGAGTTTCATTTGGAATGTTGGCATCGTGGTTTCTCCTCTTTCAGTGTGTTTTGTTGTTCTTCTTAGCTTAAGTATACGCGGGAAGGAGGACAGAAACGACCCTGGTTTACTTGTATCTTTGGGCTTTCTTGAAAACGCAGTTACAGCTTTCCGTTAGATAAGGGGTCTGGTTCAAATTGATGATAAATACGCTTATTCTGTCAACCAGCCAGAAGGACCTGGATGCATGTTATCATCATGATATGAGTATATACCAGACCGACACCCGCATCGATGAATACATTGAGACCCTCCCTGGCTGGCAGCAGGAGCTGTGCCGTCAGGTCCGAGATCTGGTGCATGCCGCCGATCCGGAGGTGATCGAGACTATCAAGCGCACAAATCGGCCCTATTTTACGCTGAATGGCAATATCTGCGCGTTGCTGGGAGCGAAGGATCATCTTAACATTTTCATCTATGATCCCATTGCGCCCGATCCCGAGGGTATTATTAACCAGGGACAGGGTAATCTGACAGCTCGGGCGATTCAAATTCGTCAGGGCGAGACTATCAATAAGAGCGCCTTGCTGAAGCTCTTTCAAGCGATTATTGCCAATAACCGGGCGGGCGGGTGGAGGAAGCTCAAAAACAATGTTGAGCAATAGTCATCAAGAGATGATCTTAGAGCATCCGTCAGGGACGTGAGGGAATGTATCGTTCTTAGCGCACAGCTTGGGAAGGCAAACGTGCTCAATGCCTTCCCAAGCTGTGGCGAATCCGGAGAACGAGGTACATACAACTTTAAGCACGTTTGCCTTCCCATATTGGGGCTATGTCCCATTTCAGCGGCCAGAGACCCTTTGTTACTGCTGCTTTGGTATTTCCTGCAATGCCCACGTGTTGCCATCAGGGTCACTGAAGTGGACATATTTTATGCCCCCCAGATCGTCAATCTCACCCACTTCAACACCCCGGCTCGCAAGCGCTTCGCGGGCCTGATGGATGTCCGCTACGACCAAATGCAGCCCTTTGACCGTTCCTGGTCGCACTTCAGAGATTTCGCCCATACCGGTCCCAATGACGATCGAACAAGCCGATCCGGGAGGTGTGAGTTGGACCACTCGCATGCCGTTCCCAGGCTGGACATCATGGTCTGCGTGAAATCCGACCTTTTCGACGTAAAAGTCCTTGGCGCGGTCAACGTTAGAGACCGGAATCGGCACGAGTTCAAGTTTCATATCCATCGGTATTTTGCTCCTTTGTGTTTATCTCATGGTACATTCATACTAGTAGAAGAGAGTTCAGGCTTTTGTGAGAACATCCCAATATTACTTCAAGCACAAAGAGGCCGTCTTGTATCAAATGGCAAATACTTCAGGCTGACTCAAGCGAATAATTTGAGCAGGTGTGTACCCGATAAATTGTTTCAGTGATCTGGTCAGATGCGGCTGATCGAAATAGCCAGCCTCATCAACTGTGTCGAGGATCGAAACCCCTTGTTGTAAGAGGGCCTGGGCCTGTTGGGCACGTTGCATTTGCCGAATGTAGGTGGCGCTCAAGCCTGTTGCTCGCAAGAAACGATGCCGCACCGTGCGGGATGACATCTCTTGCGGGTGGCCTTGTAACACAGCGTTCACAACTGGATCACATGCCAGCACATCATCGCGCACAAGCCTATCTACAAACGTGTCCGCATTTTCATAGTCAGGAAATTGCCACGCCGACCCATTCAGCCAGAAGGATTGACGCGCCGCTGTAGGCAGGACCGTCTCTCTATCCAGCAGGTCCCTGGTGGGCATATGGGGCATAAATGTGCCAAGTTTCAACTTGATCCAAAGAATCTCAGCGCCTTCAGTGTAAGAGATCACGCCAGCGCTGGTCCAGGGTCCGACGACCAGGAGTCGCATCGTGTCATGTTGTTTCACCAGAACCATGTGCCAATGGATCTCGGCGGGACGGATAGGAGAACCATCACTTGCCGTTCGACCATGCGTAATGGTTTCTACATAAGGCGAGTCGGATAGCCTTTCCTCGGCGATAATGCTCATGCTTCTGCTCCTCATGTCTCTGGCTTGACGCACATCCGCGAACATCTCGGCCTCAGTCTTTCCAGCACGGATCGAATATCTCCTGTATGGGAGCATCAACGCGCACGTCTGCGGCCTCAGTATAGCACGCCCGAACAGAAAAAACTTCTCGGATCTTGTTCTTTTTCTCAATATACCGGAGCCAATTTCGTATGAGGAGTAATGTACTAACCCCATCTCTCCGATTTGAAGAGGAGAGATGGGGCTGATGAATCTCTTGCTTGCCGCTGATGGCAGCTAGCCTCAGTCGGCTAACCTCACGCAGGTGGCTTTGATAACGCCGCGTTTGGTCTTCTGCCCTTTGGCCTGGATTGTCTGGCCCTCCTGTAGTGCCAGGAGTTTTGCAGGCGATACGGGCTCCCCTGCCTTGTTGAGTACCTGTGTTTGCTTGTCTACGCGCACCGCGAGAACCTGGACCTCGTCGGTATCCTGGTTTTTGAACTTGCCAGCGACGATGATCGTTGGCTGTTTTCCTTGAGGTGCAACGCTTCCAATAACTTGTATGGAATAGGTGGGCTTCGGCCGGGTTGGGGTTTGCTTCTCGCTCTGCGGGAGCGTTTGCTCTGGCGCGTTTGCTGGCTGCTGTTCAGCGAGCGGGAGTTGTTCCTGGGGTGAAGTGTTTCCTTTCGGCGGTGTTTTCTCAAACAGTGAGCCTGTATAGGTGCGTGGAACGGCCATGTACAGCGCCTTTGGCCTGGCATCGAAGTGATAATCGACCAGCATCTGTTTAGGATCGTTCGTTTGCTGAAAAGCCTGCTGCTCTGCTTTGGAGAGCAGATCTTCGGATTTGACTGCACTCCCATCCACCTGGATCTCGATAGAGGCAGGGATTCGCAGCGAAAAATGCGTGCCGTGGAAGTAGGTCGTGACATTTCTATCTGGTTTGTGACGCGTGAGTAATGAAACGGCCTGTCCAATCGTCTTTAGGGGGCCATTGGCGGTAATCAATGTGACGTAGAGCAATCCATCATCGGCGCGTGAGCCTGGTTCAATGTTAACCGCTCCCGCGAAGAGAGGCACCTTGCTGACATACGCTTCCCAGACATCTCCACTCCAATGAGCGATGATGTTGCCTTTGTCGTCTGTTTGCTGAAGCTCGATGGGAAATGGGTGCTGCCTGGGGAGCTCTTTTGCAGCAGATAGGTCGAAGGCCAGCGGTCCGACCCGATACTTGAGAGGTTTGGACATATGCGCCATCATTGAAGCATCCAGGCCGAAGCCGACGTTTAACAAGAAATAGTGCCTGGTTTTTGTGGATTCTTTTGGCTTTTTTTCATTGGGGACCAGTTGCCGAATGTCTTTGAAATCTGTCGTAGAAGTCAGGCCGGTTGCCTCGATATGGCCGAGGTCAAGGCTGCGTGGTTCGCTATCTACCAGGGCCAGGGCAGCTTTCACAGGATCTTCTGGCATCTGTATGGCCTTTGCCCATACGTTAAAGGTGCCTCCAGGTATATCTGCGATGACACCTTTCCCCTGGCCATACATCGTGCCATTGAGAAGGGCATTCAAGCTTCCATCGCCGCCGTAACTGATCACGAGATCATATTTCTCTTTGGCGGCCTTCTGGGCCAGTTGCAGCGCCTCGCCCCCATATTCCTTCAGGGCGACGTCGGTTTTCCAGCCCGCAGCGGCTAGCACGGTCGCTATCTCAGGGACGTGTACCAGGTGCTCCCCTGATCTAAGATCAACGATGATACAGGCGTTTTTGTTTCCCATGTGTTTCTTTCTCCTCATGCAAAGCAATAATTGCTTCTTGAGACAGATACGGGAAATACACGCACTCAGTTTCAAATGGGACTTTACAAGGGACTTTAGCGCAAGTGTATGCTCGGATCTCCTTTCCCTAAAAGGCAAAAAAACGAGCAGAATCTGCAAGCTTCTACCCGTTTTATGCCTTTAATCCAGTCTTCTGGACCTGCTACTCTGCAAAATGAATCTTGCTGGTAGGTTTCACTCTTACGACGTGTTCGCCCGCCCAGAAGCCATGCAGCGTCTCGTTATAGAAGGCGATAATCTTTTCTGCGGGCAAGGTTTTGCTATCCTCGGTGGTGTGAGCATCGCTGACCAGCAGCACATCGTAGCCCTGAGCCGTAGCCCGGCGCACGGATGTATCGACACAATATTGTGTCTGCCCTCCCGTAATTACCAGGCGTTTGATGCCACGTGCCTCCAATTCCTTCTGCAATTGCGTATTGTGAAAGGAGTCGGGTGAATCTTTTTGGATAACAGGCTCACCTTCGTGCGGCGTAATCGCTGGATGAATCGGCCATTTCGCTGTCCCTGGCTCCAGTAAGGTTCCTTCGGGGCTGTTATGTTGTACATAAATAACGGGTGTTCCGCTGCTGCGGGCACGGTCCAGCAACAGATTGATATTCTCCAGGACCTCGTCGCGGCGATAGGCTTCTCCTACAACCCCTATCTGGGCATCGATGACTATCAGGGCGGTATCTGTGCTCATTTGTCTGGCTCCTTTGGGCATCATAATACTTCGTTCAACTGCTGTATTATATCAGAAAAAGCGGTTAGAACTCGTCCACATTGCACAGGTTCCACTCTTTTCTTCAATCCACTGTGAAATCTTTGTAATAAATAGATTTTGTCCAAACAGGCCTCTCAACTTGAAGGATAGCAAAGGAACCCTTTTTAAGAAGAGGAAAAATTGCCCACTTTTTCTTTTAGATTTTGCATTCAGCTTACGACAAATAGAGAAGAGAAACACTGAGGATACCATCGTTTCAGCATTGGACTCGCACAGTGTGGTATAGTGACCTGGTACTGATTGTTCGGCCATCCAACGTCCCGATGGCGATTGTCCCGATGAGAAACAATGCAAGATTCGATACAGATCAGACCCGCCCGACCAGATGATGCTGAGGTCGCGGCGGTCCTGCTTGCCTCTGCCTATATGCATGAACAAGTCAACTTTCCTCTGCCTGAAGAACACGAGAGCGGCTGGATTGAGCGTTTACAGCAATACTTCCGCCAGCAGGGCAATCGTTTTAGCTATCAAAATATCCAGGTCGCTGTCCACGATTCAGTGGTAGTTGGATTGATTCTGAGCTTTGGTGGTCGAGATGAAACACGACTTAACTCCGCCGTTGGTCCCTGGCTCACCCATGAGGCGAAGGATGATGAATGGTATGTTGATGGACTCGCTGTCCTCAAAAATTGGGGCCGTCAGGGTATCGGTACACGCCTGCTGCAAAGCGCGGAACAGTTAGCCCGCCAGCAGCACTATCCTAAAATCGCGCTGAATGTCGCTGAAGAGAATAAACCGGCCTTCGAGCTGTATACACGCCTGCACTATGTGACTACCCAGCATACCAGCCTCTATCAACGTCCCCATCTACGCATGGTAAAAACATTGGCAAACGGCGATCAGGGAAAACCTCCTCAGTGAGATCCTCGAATCTCCCCTCTCGATCGTTCTCCTCTACAACAACCTCAGTCTCCAATTCACAGGCTAACTTGTGCGATAATTGTGATGTTCCGATTCATATTGGTATATTGCTTGTGATTTGGATAGGCTAGTATGTTAGCAGAACCTGAGTAAGGCTCGATATTGTTGTACGTGAAGGAGGAAGATTTATGCGACTTCAGGGAAAAGTTGCCGTTGTTACAGGTGCGGCCTCCGGAATGGGGCTTGCGATCGCCACGCTCTTTGCTGCCGAAGGAGCAAGCGTCGTTGCAGGTGACTGGAATGGAGATCGGCTTGAGGTGGCCGTTGCCACGATCAAAAGGAATGGTGGAACAATCAGCGGCGCACAGGGCAATATTGCGGATCAAGCAACGGCGGAACAACTCGTTGATCTGGCGCTTAGCACGTACGGCGGTCTTGATGTACTCTGCAATAATGCCGGTGTGATGGATTATATGCAGGGTGTAGCAGAACTGTCCGACGATGTCTGGCGGCGCGTCCTGGGTATTAATCTGGATGGTCCGATGTTTACGAGTCGACGGGCGCTAAAACATATGCTGGCTCAGGGGCGTGGCTCCATTATAAACATTTCTTCAACGGCTGGTATTCATGGTGGGGCGGCCGGGGCTGCATATACCGCATCCAAACATGCGCTGGTGGGGTTAACTCGCAATACGGCCTGGATGTATGCCGCCAGAGGGATTCGCTGCAATGCCATCTGCCCCGGAGCGACCAAAACTAACATTGCTGAGTCGATGCCTTCAGACAAATTAGATGCAGCCGGTTCCCAACGTACAGGCCTTTTTGCCGCGCTAGCTCCCGCCTATCTGGAACCAACGGATATTGCCGCGCTGGCACTCTTCCTGGCCTCAGATGAATCTCGCCTGATCAACGGAACGATTATTCCTGCTGATGGTGGCTGGGCTGCCGCTTGATTGCAAGCGAAAATAAGAGGTGAGTGGGCCACAAAATGCATATCAAAAAAAACACCCTGACTTTCAGAGGTCAGGGTGGTCTCACTCACTAAACGCTGCTTGACGAAATCAGGCCAGCACCTCGTCCGCTGCTGCGCTTTCAATTTCTTCAACGGTCTCCGTTTTTTTCATGCGTGTGCCACCGGCCAGGGGGATCTCTTTCAAGAACCAGACCAGCAGGAAGCCAGCCACCGAGAAGCAGACACTGGCGATAAAGACATCGTGAATGCCCTGCGTCAGACCAATCTTGGTCGCCGCGATCAGTTGATTGTAGATCTGCGTGCCACCAGGAATACGCTGGAAGCCATGTGAGATCTGCTGCTGGGCCGAGGCCGAGAGCAGAATATTCGGATTATCGAAAACACTCAACAGATCTTTCCCGGTCGCCTTTTGGATTGTGCTCAAAAATGTTATTGTCTTGCTGCTCAAGGCGTTATGGAAGGCTGGCACATAGGCCGAAGTCATCAACGAGCCCATCGCGGCCAGCACAATCGTAGCGG